>NZ_JAYGHM010000001.1:0-9079 GCF_034931125.1 Rivularia sp. UHCC 0363
CCCCCCATCTCCCCATCTCCCCATCCCCCCATCTCCCCATCTCCCCATCTCCCCATCTCCCCATCCCATCTCAATCATCGTCGTGCAATATCCCCCTCACGGGCTGCACGCTGTACTGCACCAGCTACTACGCTTGAGACTCGTTCGTCGAAGACTGAGGGTATAATGTTTTCTTTGCTTAAATCTGATGGTTTGATTAAAGAGGCGATCGCACTTGCTGCTTCAAGGTACATTGCTGTGGTGATGGTAGCTGCACGACAATCTAAAGCACCGCGAAATACTCCGGGGAATGCGAGTACGTTATTAATTTGATTTGGGTAGTCGCTGCGTCCTGTAGCTATAACCGCAACGTCGTCTCTAACTAACTCTGGCTGAATTTCTGGGACGGGATTGGCCATTGCAAATACAATCGCATCTTTTGCCATCGTCTTGACCATTTCTGGTGTTAAAACTCCTGGAGCGCTGACACCGATAAATACATCCGCACCTTTTACTGCATCAGCTAGCTTTCCCTGGGTTTTTACGGCGAATTCCTGCTTTTCTTTCGTTAGGTCATTGCGGTTGTTCGAAACAATACCTTTGGAATCACACATCCAAATTTGTTTTGCATGAGCTTCACGAAGTAACTTGGCGATCGCAACTCCAGCAGCTCCCGCACCGTTAATCACAATGCGGATTTGCTCTATGGGTTTTTGCACTAATTTCAAAGCGTTGAATAATGCCGCTAGGGTAACAATAGCCGTACCGTGTTGGTCATCGTGAAACACCGGAATATCTAATTCTTCCCTTAATCTGGCTTCAATTTCAAAGCAGCGAGGTGCAGCAATATCTTCTAAATTGACACCTCCAAATACCGGAGCAATGTTTTTGACTACATTCACAATTTCATCTGTATCCTGGGTTGCAAGGCAAATGGGGAAAGCATCGATACCGGCAAACTCTTTGAATAACATTGCTTTGCCTTCCATGACTGGTAAAGCAGCTTCCGGACCCAAGTTACCCAATCCCAAAACAGCGCTACCATCGGTAACAATTGCTACCATATTTTGCTTTATGGTTAAGTTGTAAACTTCCTCTGGATTCTGAGCAATCGCGCTGCAAATCCTTCCTACACCTGGAGTGTAAGCCATTGCTAAATCGGATATACTCTTGAGTTCAATTCTGCTGGTAATACTAATTTTACCGCCGCGATGTAAATTGAACGTCCGGTCATAAACATTTATCACCTTGATAACGGGTAGCGATCTAACTGCTTGGATAATATTGTCCGCGTGTTCCGTACTTGCAGCATCAACAGTGATATCGCGAATCGAAACCTGTCTGCTTTGCTCAATCAAATCAATTTGACCGAGATTTCCGCCGCTCGCTGCGATCGCGTTAGTTACGCTAGCAAACATCCCAATTTTATTGGGAATTTCTAAACGCAGTGTCAAACTAAAACTAGAGTTGGGTGTAAGGGCTGCCATTTTAATCGGTAGATGAGGAATATTAACTTATTAAATTAAGGTTAAAGGTTAAAAGTCAAATAATTTTGTGGTAATTAAGATTTTATAACGAACCGCAGAGACGCTGAGGACGCTGAGGGAAAAAGTTAAAGAGAGTTTTTTGTAGGGTGCTGTTAGCGTAACGCACCATTATTTTTATATAAAAACTTTTTATCAAATTTGGAAGAATACAAAGTTGAAGAAAAGTTGAGATCAATTTAACCCATCCCGTACCATCCATACCAAAACCCCTAGCAACCTTTCTACTGGGGGAATTAAGTATTCTGTCAAATCAATCGTTACGGTATTATCTTCTAATTTCAAAAAACTCCATAAATTTCCACTAGTAACGCTTCCATATATATTTGAAATAGGTTTATTATTCTCCGTATTAAATTTTTGGGCTGCAATCATTTCAGCAATACATTGTCCTAAACCACCTTTGAGATTTTCTTTCTTAGCTTCGATAATTACAACTGCTGGAGCTTCAATAAATAATTGTTCGGGAGAAAGACTGATGAGAAAATCACAAAAGCCAGTTAATCCCACAGTTGCATCAACGTTGAATTCTTCGCCAGAGAAAAAGCTGATTTCCCGATTTAGAAGCTTTCGTAATTCAAATAAAATCGGACTAATTATCAGTTCGGAACGCGCTTTTTCAGAACCCATCGCAATTGCTAAAGGAATACTTTCTTCTAAGAATTCCGCCAAATAGGAACTTGGTAAAACAGGTTCAATTTCTGGAAGAAAACGTTTACCTTCTACTAATGTTAGATTAAACTTTTGTTTAACTTTGGAAATACTGAAATCTCTGTAAGACATAAAGTGGATGTATTTATCTTATTACTGGCTTCCTTAAAAATATTACAATTAACTAAAATTAAACTAAAAAAGTAGCTGACCCAATATAATTAATATGGTGTAATATTTCTGCATTAACATAAAATTAATTTTATAATTACTAGCTCAATACGATTAAGTAGGGATAAATAATAAATTATGACGCAAGCAGTACCTAAATTACTAACTTTTGACGAATTTATTAACTGGTATCCTAATAATACGGGAATACGTTATGAACTGCGTGATGGGGTTATTATTGAGATGCCACCACCAACCGGCGACCATGAAAAAGTTGTGGGATTTATAGCACGTAAGCTAACTGTTGAGTTTGACCGACTTAATTTACCCTACACACAACGAACCACTCTGGAAAAAACAATCAACAGTTTCCCAAGCTGCATCAATTCCATTAGTAGTTAAGGTTGTAAGTACTAATTGGCGTGATGATTATTACAAAAAATTGGCTGATTACGAGGAAATGGGTATTTTAGAATATTGGATTGCCGATTATGCAGCTTTGGGAGGAAAGAAATTTATCGGCGACCCGAAACAACCTACCATTTTTGTATGCGAACTTATTAAAGGTGAATATAGGTTTAGTCAGTTTCGAGGTAACAGCCAGATTGTTTCCCCTACTTTTTCTCAACTAAACCTAACTCCTCAACAGATTTTTGATGCAGCACTTTAGATAATTTTACTTCTTCTTCCTGCCTTTAACTTTCTCATTCCCTTCTCGATGAGTTGCTGCTTTTGCTAATAAAGATTCAGCGAAAGCTACAGCGTCCGAAGCTGATTTTCCACCTGCTAACTGCGCTAACTCATCCCGTCTTTGATCTAAATTATCTAAAGCTGTAATCCTGACCACAGTGCGTTCATCACCATGTCCGTTGTCTGTTTTATTACCCTTAATTTGATTAATAATTTGCTTATTAACGTGAAAATGCCTGTCTGCCATTGCTGCTACTAAGGGTTGGTGAGTCACGCACAATACCTGAAACTGCGAACTTAATTGATGCAGCTTTTCGGCGATCGCCTGTGCGACTCTTCCGGAAACACCGACATCGATTTCGTCAAATACCATTGTTCCTGGGGTGTCTGAAGCTGAGAAACTAGCTTTCAAGGCTAATAAAAAGCGGCTCATTTCACCACCAGAAGCGGTTTCGGATAGCGGTTGTAGCGGTTCCCCCGGATTTGGACTGAACAAAAAGCCAATTTTATCGCTACCGTTTGCAGTTGGAGGAATGGGTGCGACTTCAACCTTGAATTGCACTTTGTCCATTGCTAAGGGTTTGAGTTCGCGAATAATTTCCGCTTCTAATAAAGCTGCTGTAGCGCTACGCAGTTTCGTTAGTTGGTGACAATGAGATGTAAGTTCTTCCAAACGTTCAAGTTCAAGTTTCTCCAAACTTTCAATGGATTTTTCCCCATCGTTGAGTTCGTCTAACTGCGTTTGAATACTGTTGTAATGTTCGATGACTTCAGCAAGTGAAGGCCCGTACTTACGACAAATATGTTTTAATTCCCGAATTCGTTCTTCTACTTCATCCAATCTTTGTGGGTCTGCTTCTAAACCATCTCCGTAAGCGTTCATTTGTCGGGCTACTTCTGTAACGGCTGTTTGAGCATCCCGAATTAATTCCAACAACGGTTGCAGTTCCTCAGTGTCGAACTCTACCATATTCATTAATGTAGCTTCGCTATCACCGAGCAAATCGCAAGCTGTAGAATCTCCGCCGTCACTTTGATACAAAGCTTGGTAAACTTTGTAACTCATCTGCTGCAATTCCACTACATGATTGAGACGTTCTTGCTCTTGCGAAAGCTTTTCGAGTTCGTTCGGTTCGTTGAGGTTAGCGTCTCCTAACTCTTTGGCTTGATAAGTTAGTAAATCAAGTTTTTGCAGCCGTTCCCGTTCGGAAGTACGACGACGCTCCAATAATAAATGAGTTTCGTGATAACGGCTGAAAGACCCAGCCACTAAAGAACGCTGCTTTCCTAACGCATCGCCACCATAAGCATCAAGCCAATTGCGAACCTTCGCCGACTGTCCCACCTGTACAGTTTGTCCTTGAGCGGTGATTTCTACCAAACGTTCTCGCAAAGTGTTCATTAACTGGCGATTTACCAAAACACCATTGACTCGCGATCGACTGCGGACATTACTGTTATTCGCGGTAATTTCACGACTGACAACTACTGAATTTTCATCAAGCAAATCAATTTCCTGTTCGCTTAACCAAGCAGCCAAAGCAGAATTAGAAGTAAAAGTACCTTCAATCGTGGCTCGTTGACTCCCAGTGCGAATCACTCGACTAGAGACTTTTCCACCCAAAACAGCATCGATCGCATCCAGGATAATTGATTTACCAGCACCAGTTTCCCCAGTA
Source organism: Rivularia sp. UHCC 0363 (assembly GCF_034931125.1). Lineage (NCBI taxonomy): Bacteria > Bacillati > Cyanobacteriota > Cyanophyceae > Nostocales > Rivulariaceae > Rivularia > Rivularia sp. UHCC 0363. The sequence continues at coordinate 4,715 of NZ_JAYGHM010000001.1, forward strand.
AGTACATTTAACCCAGCACCAAACTCCAATTCTAATTTATCGATTAAAGCAAAATTTTCTATATAAAGGGAGAGCAACATTCAGCAAAATTCTCCGTTAAGGCAGACGCGGGGTACTTCTACAGTTTGAGATACTAAGAATTGCATAAATTAAACGCAAACAACCTCAAATAGTTACTAAGCTGTTACGCACTTAATTTGTATAATACTAGCGAGCAAGATGCATGTCCTTACGGACACCCTGCGCTACCGCACTACAATGCTTTCATTTTTTCGCATTATATAATTTAGCTGCACATCAGCTTACTATCAAAAAGTGTTCGCTCCCGAACAACTGTACCAAACTCAGTTTAAAAGGTTAGAGGTCAAAGGTCAAAGGTTAGAGGTTAGAAGTCAAAGGTAAGTAAGTCGGCACAAATAAAACCAACTATGTAACGGTTGGGTAAACTGGTCTCAAAGCCTTGTCCCTACTGCCTATTCCCTACTCCCTGTCACAATCGCGATTTTCAACGCCGACCTACTTAATAACTATCATTCACTCTAGCTCAACTCTGAGACTATTTTTTACTATATAAGTTTATGAGGGGTTGGGGTGGTGCGAGCCGAAAAGCTCGCTAGTTGCCTTTAGCGATCAGGACGCTCGTACTTAGAATACATTGCCCAGCAAAATTAATGTAATAGACCACTACTCCCAACTCATAACCTTTGACCTTTGACTTACCTTTGACCCGATGGGTTACACTGATAAAAGTGATTGTTACAATACTTAACGTTTTAACTGTGATGCGGCGGTAAGTACATGAATATCAAGATTCCTCCTAAATCCACACCAACAGAGAAAAAATTAGTGCTTGTAGATAAAGTAGATTCCACTATTGTTGAATTACCAGTACAAAAAGACCGAAATCGGTTGTTGGAACTGACGACCAGCGAACATTTAGGATTGCGCTATAATCCTTTGGGAATAGCATCTCACTACCGCAAAAGACCCTTGCAGGTATGGAAGCGTATCTTCACGGTTTTAGCTCCCGTAATTAGCTTTGCATTTGGCTTGTGGTGGGATACTAAGCTTGGTAAGAATGTTAAAGGCGATCATCGTCGCGCCGTTCAATTGCGAATACTACTGACAAATTTAGGCCCGGCATATATTAAAATCGGACAGGCATTGTCTACAAGACCGGATTTAGTTCCCCCGGTTTATTTAGAAGAATTAACTCAACTGCAAGATAAATTACCACCTTTTGCCAACGAACTCGCTTATCAGTTTATTGAAGAAGAACTGGGTGCGCCTCCGCAAGATATTTATACCGAACTTACTCCAGACCCGATCGCCGCAGCTTCTTTAGGACAAGTCTACAAAGCTAAGTTAAAAGCTACGGGTGAAGAAGTCGCCGTTAAAGTGCAGCGTCCTGACTTGCGCGAACGTATAACTATTGATTTGTATATTCTACGTCGGTTATGTGCTTGGGGACAAAAAGCGATTAGGCAAGTGCGAAGCGATTTAGTCGGTATCCTCGATGAATTGGGAGAGCGGATATTCGAGGAGATGGATTACGTCAACGAGGGAGAAAATGCCGAGCGTTTCTTTCAACTTTATGGTCATCTAAAAGACGTATATGTTCCGAAAATATACTGGGAATATACTAATCGTCGCGTGTTGACGATGGAGTGGATTAACGGGATTAAATTAACTCAAGTAGAAGAAATCGCTGCTTTGGGTATAGATGCTCGTTATTTAGTAGAAGTAGGGGTTCAATGTTCTTTACGTCAACTATTGGAACATGGATTTTTCCATGCAGACCCTCACCCTGGTAACTTGTTAGCTACCTATGACGGGAAATTGGCTTATCTCGACTTTGGGATGATGAGCGAGGTTCAGCCACCGCAGCGTTATGGTTTAATTGAAGCAATTGTTCACGTTGTCAACCGCGATTTTGACGCTTTAGCTCACGACTACGTGAAGTTAGATTTTTTGACACCAGATGTCGATTTAACTCCAATTATTCCAGCATTTTCTAGAGTATTTGCTGATGCTCAAGGTGCTTCTGTTGCCGATTTAAATATTAAAACTATCACTGATGATTTATCAAATTTGATGTACGAATATCCCTTCCGCGTACCTCCTTACTACGCTTTGATTATTCGTTCTTTGGTAACATTAGAAGGGATTGCGATATATATTGACCCTAATTTTAAGGTTCTTAGCGAAGCATATCCTTATGTTTCCAAACGATTATTAACCGACCCATCTCCAGAATTAAGAGCTTCATTAAAGGACTTACTATTTAAAGATGGTCGCTTCCGTTGGAATCGTTTAGAAAACTTGTTAAAGAATGCTCGTAACTCTTCAGATTATGATTCTAATCAAGCATTAGATCAAGGATTAGAATTCTTAGCATCCGAACGTGGTGCTTTTATTCGCACTAAGTTGGTAGATGAATTATTTAAGGGACTCGATGCATTTGGTAGAAATATAATGCACAATTTTACTTACTTATTGCGCGAAAGAGTTGGTGTAACAGCTATTACTGAAACTCCTGGTGCATCCAGTGAAGAACAAGAAACTTTAGAGCATATCAAGAATATCATTAAGATTCTGCAAGAAGGTGGTAATTTTGATGCATCTAAAGCGATCGAGCAAATCAGTAAGACTATTGTTAATCCAAACGTACAGCGTTTAGGACAGCAAATTGCTTCTCAAGTCGCGCAAAAAGCGATCGCAAGGGTGTTAAGGGAATTGTTAGTCACAGAAGAAGCTGGAGTTAGAAAGCAATTACCCGCAGGTTAAAGAGTTAGGAGTTAGGAGTTAAAACAGCCGGTTTTTTGAATAAGCCGGTTTTTTCGTGTTTTTTTGTATTATTTTTCAATTCTCGATCAAAACCGAACCGTTAAAGTGAAGTTTACCGAATAATTTGCGTCCGATGGTGTTTGCCATAATTGTTTATCCTAAAAGATAGAGCGGTTCAAAAAACATTCTTTAATTATTTGTATTTTGAATAATCAAATTAAAGGATAAAAGATTAAGTTTGATTGCATTTTGAACTGAAGTAAGAAAATATGTTTTAGGAAAAATTTTATGCAAACTAATTGGCGAATTGGCTCCTTATTTGGAATTCCATTATTTTTAGACCCTTTATGGTTCTTGATTTTGGGCTTGGCAACTCTCAATTTTGGAATATCTTACCAGGAATTGGGAGCGATTCAAGGTTGGAGCGTTGGGGTGATAATGGCACTGTTGCTATTTAGCTCAGTAATTTTACATGAATTAGGACATAGTTTAGTAGCGCAAAGACAAGGAATTAAAGTTAATTCAATTACGCTATTTTTGTTCGGTGGAATGGCTGCAATTGAAGAAGAATCAAAGACTCCCGGACAAGCATTTCAAGTGGCGATCGCTGGTCCTTTGGTAAGTATTGGATTGTCGGTTTTGTTAACTTTAATAGCTGCTGCGATACCAGATACTATTGCCCTACATGCCATGTTGACCGATTTAGCCAGAATTAACTTAGTTTTAGCTTTATTTAATTTAATTCCCGGCTTACCCCTCGACGGTGGACAAGTTTTAAAAGCAGCACTTTGGAAAGCTACCGGGAACCGTTTCAAAGCAGTACGTTTAGCAGCGAAAGCCGGACAAATTTTAGGTTATGCTGCGATCGCGTTCGGTTTGCTAATAGATTTTTCAACAGGTGAATTAATAACGGGTTTGTGGATTGCAATGTTGGGTTGGTTTGGTATCCGTAGTGCAAAGAGTTACGAACGTGTCACTCAACTACAGGAAACCTTATTAGAAATGGTTGCGAGCGATGCAATGACTAGGGAATTCCGCGTAGTCGATGCCGAGAAAAGTTTACGCTATTTTGCTGACGAATATTTACTGGCAAATCAATCACAAGTTTACTTTGCTGACCGAGATGGACGCTATCAGGGAATGGTTAGTGTAGCTGACCTACAGGTTATAGAAAGAAGTTTATGGGAAACTCAAACCGTACAAAGTATAGTGCGTCCTTTGGATGAAATTCCTACGGTGAAAGAATCAATGAGTTTAGCTGAAGTAATTACCAAATTAGAAAACGAAAAATTGCAGCGCGTCACCGTACTTTCGCCAGCAGGTGCTGTAGCAGGTTTAATCGACCGAGGAGATATTTTGCGATCGCTAGCACAAAAATTGAATTTACGTATCGGCGATACTGAAATTAAGCGGGTTAAGGATGAAGGAAGTTATCCCCCTGGATTGCAGTTAGGAACGATCGCGAAATCAACTAAGTCATTGTAGGGTGTGTGACTAGGCTGTTGACTTTGATAGAATTTACTCGTTTTTGGCTGATGCATTTAACTGGTTCCCAGCCTCCGGCTGGGAACCCATGAC
>NZ_JAYGHM010000001.1:9170-25563 GCF_034931125.1 Rivularia sp. UHCC 0363
GTTATATAAAGAAGGCAGAGCCTTCAAAGATGCATTCCCAGTCGGAGACTGGGAACGAGAATAAAGAAACCACAAAGTCAATAGCCTAGTCACACACCCTACAAGAATATAAGAATTTTCAATTGAACCTCTAAAATTATAAAGTTATTTACCTAACACAAATAGTGGTAATCTATGATGTCAGGGCAGAAGAACGGTTTTGTTGAAACTTATAAACATCATAAAAATGGATAATCAACATACAATTTTAGTTTGCTCTAGCTGTGCCAGCGTTTGGCAAGATGGAAAGCGTGTAGGTATTAGTGGTGGTGAAACACTATTAAAGGAACTCGAAGAAAAACATCAAGATTGGACGCTTGCAAAAGAATTTGCCGTGAAATCGGTAGAATGCATGAGTGCTTGCAGCCATTCTTGTGCTGTAGCATTTACCGCACCAGGTAAAATGACATATTTATTCGGCGATTTAAATCATGATTCAGAAGCACTTTCCGACACATCAACCGCAGTCTTAGAATGTGCAAGTCTATATTATGAAAAAGCAGACGGTCAAATGGCTTGGTCCGAACGCCCGCAAGCATTGAAAAAAGGCGTTTTGGCAAGAATTCCAAGTATTTAAAGGTTAAAGGTCAAAGGTAATATAGTTACAAACCTCAAATTATTAACTCCTAACTCATAACTCATAACTCCTAACTCCTAACTCCTAACTCCTAACTCATAACTCCTAACTTTTTCTCCCCATCCCCTTGTCCCCCCATCCCCCTCTCCCCGGTTACACTTTACCCGTCTTCGCGGTGGCTGCTGCGAAGGCTGCTTTGATTCATTTAAAAAACCATTTAGAAAATAATTTAACAAATAAAACAGAAAAATTATCATCGATTTCTCTAGATTTACTTGATGAAAATACGGAAATTGCGATCGCGCAAGTTGCTGTTTTAGATAATAATACTGCTTTGGCAATTACTCTGAGCGATCCCGGTGATAATTTAGATTTAACTAGAAATACTCCTATTTGGGCTTTAGTAAAATTATTGCCGCGACAAGAAGAGGTTTTGATTTTAGAAGCTGGAGAAGGTTTAGGTAAAACCGAGAAGGGTGAAGCTGCGATTTACAGTTTTGCTCGTCGTTTGTTTGCAGCGAATCTATTACCTTTAATTCCCGAAGATAAAACTGTTACCGTAAAAATTATTTTGCCTCAAGGTCGGGAATTAGCAAAACGTACTTCTAATGAAGCCTTCGGAATTTTGGAAGGTTTGGCTTTGTTGGGAACTAGCGGTATTTCTCAACCGCTTTCTGCTGCCGATCATTTAGACGAATTTCGCGGTATCTTGCGGGAGAAGGTGAAACGCGATCGCAATTTAGTATTTTGCATTGGTGCCAATGGTTACTCTGTCGCCGAACGTTTATCTATTCCAGAATCGGTGATAGTTCCTACGGGTAATTGGTTGGGGGCTTTGTTAGTCGAAGCAGGTTTGTATAAAGCTGAATCAGTATTGTTGTTGGGATATCAGGGAAAGTTAATTAAGTTAGCGGGTGGAATTTTTAATACTTCGAGTCACATTGCTGATGCAAAGTTGGAAATTATTGCTGCTGCTGTGGTGGAAGTTGGGGGAAATATTGAAGCTGTACGGGCTGTTTTAGAGGTTAAGACGGCTGATGAAGCGCATAAAAAGTTGATTGAATTGGGTTTAGCTGATCGGGTGTTTGGTAATTTGGCAGAAAAGATAAGTCGGAAAGCACAAAGTTATGTGAAAAAGTATGCGGATGTAGAGATGAAAGTTGGGGTAGTGTTGTTTGATAGGAAAGGGGAAGTTATTTGTCGGAAGCAATTCTAGAATAAAAGCAAGAAATTAATTAGAGATGTTGAAAATGACCGCACAATTACCAATTGCAATAGAAGTTACTCCAATGGTGTTAAAATTTCATCCCGTTATTAGCATCACGGATGAGCAATTATTTGAATTTTGTCAGCTAAATAAGGATTTCCGCATCGAACGTAAAGCCAATGGAGAAATTGTAATTATGTCCCCTACAGGTTCGGAAACCGAAGAACGTAACTTTGATTTAACTGGACAATTATGGTTTTGGACAAAACAAGACGGTACGGGTGTGGGGTTTGGTTCGAGTGGTGGTTTTACATTACCCAACGGTGCTGTTCGTTCTCCAGATGCTGCTTGGATTAAAAAAACAGATTGGGAAGCAATCCCTGTAGAAAAACGTAAAAAATTTGCTCCTCTAACTCCTGAATTTGTGGTTGAATTGCGTTCGGAAAGCGATAGTTTAAAGGTTTTGCAAGACAAGATGGTGGAATATATTGATAACGGTGCAAAATTGGGATGGTTAATTGATCGAAAAGAACGCAAAGTTTATATTTACCGTCCAGAGATTGCGGTTGAGGAATTAAATAATCCGTCAACATTAAGCGGAGAAGATATTTTATCTGGTTTTGTGTTGGATTTAAGTAGTATTTGGTAAGGATTTTGCTTGTGACGTAATTATAGAAGTATTATTTAAAAAAAATTATTTGTTTTTGAACTAATTATCGCCCTCACAATGAAATTGTGGGGCTACACAAACAAAGCCCACCTGCGTGGGCTAAATTCTATAGAAAAGGTATTACTCCTTTCCCGCTGTAAAATTACCTATCTCTCTCTACTTCTTTCCTCTGCGTACTCTGCGTCTCTGCGGTTTTTTTTCGGTAATCTTCTGCCACAGAAGGACATAATATTTTTAAATTACTAATCAACAACACCCAAAATCATATCTTTTTATAGAGTTATTCAATTCACATATTCTTTCTCACGATATAAGACACAGATTAGTAATTAATGCAAATATATTAATTATGGATAATGCAAAAAAACTCGCAACTCTTAACCGAATTCGTAAATTCAGTCGGCTGATGGATACTGCGATCGGTATTCCTGGCACCAAATTCCGCATCGGATTAGACCCCATTCTTGGTTTAGTTCCCGGTGCTGGAGATATCATTAGTACGATAATTTCCGGTTACATTATTTATATGGCAACTCGTGTTGGTGTATCGAATGATAACCTCAAAAAAATGATTTTTAATGTTGGTTTGGAAACTGTTGTTGGCACGGTACCTTTACTTGGTGATATGTTCGATGCTTTTTATAAATCTAATATTCGTAATTTAGCGATTTTGGAAGAACATATTACAGCAACTCAACCAGAACTTGAAAAAGTTGACACGGAGTTGTCAGCTAAAACGACAGTTCCATCGGTTTAAATGATGGTATTTAGTTCGATTATTCCACGATTGGCAATATTTTTACTAGATTATGGAGACGTTGCAATGCAACGTCTCTACATTTTTATGGTTTACCGTACTGAAATTTATACTGTTAACCGAACAGAATAAAGTCTACATTTAATTGGTCGGTTTTCTCCATTTAATTTGTGATAAAAACCGTATTTAGTCTACGTTTTACCTTCATTAATATAGTAATCAAAGGACGCAACTAATACACACAACAAGAGATTAATTAATATGACTTTATCACGTTACAATCCTTGGCAAGAAATGAATGCTTTGCAAAGAAGCTTCAACCGTTTATTTGACGATATGCTTACTCAAGATTCCGATTTTCGTAATTTTTCTAAAGTTCCTGCGGCTGAGTTATGGGAAACCGATGAAGCTGTTAACTTGAAGTTAGAAGTTCCAGGTATGGATGCAAAAGACTTAGATATTCATGTTACTGAAAATGCGGTTTCTATCAGAGGAGAGCGCAAGCAAGAAAGTACAACCGAAGAAAACGGTACTAAAAGAAGTGAGTTCCGTTACGGTAAGTTTGAGCGCGTAATTCCTTTACCAGCACGCATCCAAAATACCGATGTGAAGGCTGATTATAAAGACGGTATTTTGAATTTGCATTTACCTAAAGCTCAAGAAGAAAAGAATAAAGTAGTCAAAGTTAACCTTGAGCAAACCAACGCATAATGCAAGCGTGGTAACAAAGTGTTCTGGATAATTGAATAATAAATCAGTCTAGTTGCATAAAAGCGGCTAGGCTTTTTTATTAAGATCATGTTTTATATCAAATAAAAAATATTGTGAATTTGATTGTTTTAATTCTCGGTGGAACTCAGGAAGCTGCGGAATTAGCAAAAGAAGCTGTTAATTTGCCAAATATTGAAGTAAAGGTATCTCTTGCCGGTCGCACAAGTCAAGCTATAGCATCCAATAATTCCCGCATAGGCGGTTTTGGTGGGGTTGCAGGATTAACTCAGTATTTAAAAGCAGAAAAGATTGATCTACTGATCGACGCGACACACCCCTTTGCGGCTAAAATATCTGAAAATGCAGCGATAGCAGCAGAAAAATTGGAATTACCGCGATTAATGCTGGTTCGTCCGCAATGGGAAGCCGTTAAAGATGATGAATGGATAGAAGTTGAAACTATACAAGCAGCAGCCGGAATTTTACCTAGCTTAGCCGAGCGAGTATTTTTAACAATTGGCAGACAAGAGTTGACTGCTTTTGCACAAATTGAAAATATTTGGTTTTTGATGCGAGCGATCGAGAAACCTTCACCACATATCATACTACCAAAAGGATTACTTTTGCTTGATCGCGGACCGTTCGATCGGGATTTGGAAAAGCAATTATTGCATAAATACAATATTGATACTGTTGTGAGTAAAAATAGCGGTGGAAATGCAACTTATGCGAAAATTATTGCTGCACGAGAGTTGGGGATAAAAGTGATAATGGTGAAACGTCCGATACTTCCGCAAGGGGAATGCGTGGAAGATGTGGAAGCGGCTTTAAAGTGGGTAAGGGGATTGGTAATAGGTAATTGGTAATTGGATTTCTCCCCATCCCCTTGTCCCCCCATCTCCCCATCCCTCACTGCTTCACCACAACCCACTGCGTCACGGGTACCATTGCTTTCCATCCCAGAAATTTACCTACGGGTTGCGCTCTTTGTATGGCTATCCTGGTCAAGCTTCCACCTACTTGATTGTGCCATTCGATTAACTTCTGTTCGCTTTCTACTGTGACTGCATTCGCTACCAAACGTCCCCCCGTTCGTAGTGCTTGCCAACAGGTATCAAATATTCTTTCTGCTGTTGCACCACCGCCGATGAAAATCGCGTCGGGTGGTTCTAATCCTTGTAATGCGGCTGGTGCTTCACCGTGAATTATACGCAGATTAGGAGTGCCTAAACTTGCTGCATTATCGGCAATGTAATTGAGCCGAGGGTAATTTTGTTCGATGGCGATCGCCCAACATCGGGGATGAGTCCGCATCCATTCCACACTGATGGAACCGCAACCAGCGCCGATATCCCATAAGGTTTGTCCAGGAATGGGTGCAAGAGCGGCTAATGTCATGGCTCTAACTTCGCGTTTGGTCAGTTGTCCGTCGTGATGATAGGCTATGTCTGGTAAACCGGCTATTCTGGGAAGCTGTAAGATATCTGCATCGGCGATACATTCAACTGCGATCGTGTTTAAGCTAGCAATTTGGGTGGTTTCCCACTCATCGGCAATTCCTTTTGCGATATGTTCGCGCTGTCCCCCCATGTATTCTAAAACTGTAATTTTACTACTACCAAAACCTCTATCTACCAAGGTTTGCGCGACAACTGACGGTGTATTTCTACCTTCACTGAGAATCAGTAACCGCGCACCTGGATAAATTACCGGATGCAAAAGAGATATCGGACGAGCTGCTAAACTTAAAGTTTCCACTTCTTGCAAAGCCCACCCCAAACGCGCACAAGCAAGGCTGAAAGCTGAAGGAGCGGGAATAATAGTTATTTCACAAATGGGTATGCGACGGGTGAGAGTAACGCCGATACCAAAGCACATCGGGTCGCCGCTTGCTAAAATACAAACAGATTGTCCTCGATGCTGGATAATTTCTTCCACAGAAATGGCAATGGGAGAACTCCAAATTATTTTTTTTCTAGGATCATTTTCTGGAAGCATCGATAAATGACGCGAACCTCCCACCAAAATATCCGCTCGTTCGACAAGCGAATAAGCTACCTGACTCAACCCAGGTAAACCATCCTCACCAATACCCACCACAGATAACCATTTGTGCATTAACGTGCGTTCGTTTGTTTTGATTACATTATATTCGGGGTGGGTAATAGGGAATAGGTAATAGGGAATGGGGGATGGGAAATAGGTAAGAGGGAAAATATCTTACGAGTTACTACTCGTGTTCATGGTATTCTAAGCTTGAAAATTGGATAAAGTCCAATTCCCAATGCTCAATGCTCAATGCTCAATGCTCAATGCTCAATGCCCAATTCCCAATGGACTACATCCGCAACCCTAAAGAAATCTACAATCGTTCTTTTTCTATCATTCGTGAGGAAGCGAATTTAGAAAGCTTACCTGCTGACTTAGTACCTTTAGCAGTACGGATAATCCATAGTTGCGGAATGACGGATATTGTCACAGATTTAGCCGCATCACCACAAGCTGCAACTATTGCCAAAAGAGCGATCGCAGCGGGAGAACCAATTTTATGCGATGCTGAAATGGTCGCAAAAGGTATTATTCAACGACGTTTACCTGCGAATAATTCCGTCATTTGTACGCTGAATTATCCAGAGGTGCCGGAATTGGCTTGGAAAATGGGTAATACTCGTTCTGCGGCTGCGGTCGAGTTGTGGGAACCTGATATAGAAGGGGCAATAGTGGCGATCGGCAATGCTCCAACAGGTTTGTTTCATCTTTTAGAATTATTCGATCTGGGATTTCCTAAACCTGCGGTTATTTTGGGTTTCCCCGTGGGTTTTGTGGGTGCGGCTGAATCTAAAGCGGCTTTAGGTGCGAATAGTCGGGGAGTGCCATTTGTGACATTACACGGCAGAAGAGGAGGAAGTGCGATCGCGGCAGCTGCCGTAAATGCTCTATGTCAGGAGGAGCAGTGAGTTTGGGCTGCCTCTACGGTGTTGGGGTAGGTACGGGAAACCCTGAGTTAATTACTTTGAAGGCGTTACGGATTTTACAGTCGGTTTCCGTAATTGCTTATCCTGCGTCGGAAGATGGTAACAGTTTTGCTCGTTCGATTGTGGCTGAGTTTATCAAGGGTAATCAAATCGAGGTGCCGATAATATTACCTTTTAAGTTAGAAATATCTGCTCAACCTTTATATGACAAAGCTGCTGAGCAATTAGCAGAGCATTTAAATAATGGAAAAGATGTTGCCGTGTTGTGTGAAGGCGACCCGTTTTTTTACGGTAGCTTCATGTATATTTTCAATCGTCTTTCACCGAAGTTCTCAACAGAGATAATTCCGGGAATATCTTCGGTAATGGCTAGTGCTGCAACGATCGGAATACCGTTGACTTACCGTAATGATGTGTTCATGGTGCTTTCAGGGATACTTTCGGGGGAAATTTTACGAGAGAAATTGCAAGTTGCAGATGCTGCGGTAATTATCAAACTGGGGAGAAATTTTAGTAAGGTAAAGCAGGTTTTGGAAGAGTTGGGATTAGTTGAAAGAGCAAAATATATTGAATATGCGACTATGGAGAATCAGCGGATATTGTCCGTAGATGAAGTTGAAGCAGAAACGGTACCTTATTTTTCCTTGATTGTTATTCCGAGTCAATTCGATTTTGAATTTTAGATTACCCTACGAGAAGATGCTTGCGCGTATTTCATGTTCTCAAACTAGAAAAATAAGGTTGATTGTGGTTAGCAATCACAATTAAGTAATCATTAGCAGCAAGCTTATAATCAGATGAGGGATTAGAAATAACTTCTCCTTCTTTACCTTGTTGAATAGCGATAACAATACATTGATTATTTTGTTTCATCCGAACAAACATATTGATAAAACGAAGACCAATTTCATCTTCAGGTACGGGTATTTTATAAAGTTGACTTCCATCCCCGTAATTTAATATATCCGAAACCACTTTACTAATACCATGATTGATCGCAGCACTCACAATCAGATTACAATTCAAATTACTGCTAACAATTATTTCATCAGCACAAGCTCGTTGACAGGTAGCAGTATATGCTTCATTCAAAATTTCTACAATTGTATAAGCATTTTTATTGATACTTTCTACAGTTAAAGTAGATAATATAACTTTAGCGTCACGACTTGTATAATCTAACTTATCATCTCCTAAAATAATTACAGTTTTTGCTTTTCCTAAACTAGCTTTGAGTAAAGTTTCATCGTTAACCGCACCATTAATAAAAAATAAATTATCATCATCAATTGGTTTTCTTTCGATATCGGCAATTAAAACAATTGGTACTTTTTTAGTTTTAGAATGCTTCCGTAACTCTTGAATAATTTGCTTGGAACGATAATTCCATTCGCAGATAATAATATGTTTTTCCAAGTTGTAAGAACACATACCTAAATCCTCTTTATTTTTTTTCTGTACTAAAATACTGGCAAGTGAAGCATTTAAAGCAGCTAAAGCAACGATACCGACAGTCATAACAAAAAGCGCAATCAAGCGACCAAAAAAAGTTTTCGGGTAGAAATCACCATAACCAACAGTCGTTAAAGTAACTATAGTCCACCAAATACCATCTTGTATTTTTGTTATATTGGAGCTAGCAGCAAAGTCTTTAATAGTGTTTATTTCAATATTATTGTTACTAGATTCAATAACATATATAAGCGGAGAAATAATACAAATTAGAATCAGCAGAATAAAAAGTGGACGAATAATATTTTGATGATCTAAAAATTTCCAGGCTTTCTTAGTCCAACATTTTAGTTTTGATAAGACACTTTGCATAATTATATGAGATAAATTAAAAACTACGGATGCTGTAGTAGTTATCAAAATAGAGATAAAATTGAAGCGGAAACAGTACTTTTATTTTTGTCTTATTCCTCTTCTCCCCACTTAAAAAACTGAGATTTATCATAGCTAGCAAGAATAATCAAATAATCGTCACGCTTAAATTCATAATTACGTGGGGGATTAGAAGTAGTTTTTCCTCTATGACCATGTTGGATAGCGATAATGGTACTTTGATCTTTTTCCTTCATCTGTGTGAACAATTCTATAAAAGTAAGAGATTTGTCAATTGCAAACTTTGGAACTTGTCTCTTAAATAATCGAGAGCCTTCTGTTTCATCTAGAATATCGGTAATGACATTACTAATACCGTGGTTAGTTATAGCACTGGCAATTAAATTACTATTTAAATGGTGGCTAACAATAACTTCATTAGCACCAGCTTTTTTACAACTATCCGCATATTCTTGATTTACAAGTTCTACAATTGTATATATATCAGTTTTAGGATTATTATGTTTCAGTTCTTCCAGCTTTTTACCCAAAATTGAGCAATAAATTACTACTTGTGCATCACGTTTTAAATCATCTAAATTATCATCTCCTAAAATAATAACAGTTTTAGCTTTTGCTAAGTTTGCCCGATTCAAAGTTTCACTGTTTAATTTACCTTTGACTAAAAAAACCTGGTCAAAATCTTTAATTGGTACTGTATCTATCTCAGAAATTATAACTATTGGTTTTATTTTTGGACTATCATTAGAACGTAAGTTCTCTATAATCTTCTTTGACCTACAATTCCATTCGCACAGAATGATGTGTTCTTTAATATTGTCATGAAAAGCCATTCCGAATTCCTCTCTAATATATTTTTCTAATATTTGATTACTCAACAAAGAATTAATAGTAGGTAAAAGTATAGCCGCAACAAATATTACAAGATATGCAATAATACGACCTTCAGAAGTCTTAGGAGAGCAATCCCCGTAACCAACTGTAGAAGCTGTAACTATAATCCACCAAAAACTATCCCAAAAATTATTCTTTTTCTTCTTGTCATTATTGCAAAAATCATTCAATTCAATGTTAGATATCACCACACCAACAATGCAAAAAAATATGATAGTAATTAAGAAGATAATACCAAATTTAGAAATAGAATTTTGACGTTTAAACCAAGTGACAGCTTTTTTTCTCCAACTTCCTAGTTTTGAGAATATTTGCATAATCTTGAATTATTACTGCTAATTTTAGAGAATAATACTTTACTAATGCGACCATCTTGAACGCTGGCTACAATATCTGCAAGATGCTACCACTTGCTACCACTAACGTTTCAAATTCATATACTCTGACATATTCTCTGTACAGGTAAATGCGGCGTGTTTCTAAATACATGAAAATACGCTTTTCCCTAACATCACTTTTATCTCACTATCAAATACCCTTTGTAAAGCAAAGATTTTACATTAATATTGCTGAAAAGTTCAAATCAAATATTTTCTCTATTTTTAAATCAATATTATTTTATTTATCAGAGTCATTATCATAACTAGCAATAAAAATTAAATAGTCATTTTTCTCAAGCTTATAGTCAGATGGTGGATTAGAAATGGTTTCTCCTGTTTTCCCTTCTTGAATCGCAATAACGGTACTTTGAAAATCTGTCTTCATTTGCATAAATATATTTATAAAAAGCTTTCCTTCTTCAGCTTCACTCACAAGTCTTTTAAATAGTTGAGAACCATATTCATAAGTCACAATATCGGAAATAACTTTACTAATTCCATGATTTATCGCAGCACTAGAAATCAAATTACTAGATAATTTACTGCTGACAATTATTTCATCAACGCTAGCTCGCTTACAGGTTTCGATATTTTTTTCATTTATAAGTTCGACAATTGTATAAGCTTGTTTATTAATACTTTTTACTGTCAGAGTCGATAATATTACTTTTGCATCGCGGTGCTTATAATCTAAATTCTCGTCACCTAAAATAATTACAGTTTTTGCTTGCAGTAAATTTGCTTGATGCAAGGTTTCATCACAAACTTCACCTTTAACAAAGAATAAATGTTTATCTTTTACTGGTTTTTTCTCTATATCGGCAATCAAAATTATTGGTGTTTTTTCTGCTTCTGGTTCTAAACGTAACTCTTTGAGAACCATCTCAGCCCGATAATTCCATTCACATAAAATAATATGATTTTCAAAATTATAAGAATGCATTCCTAAATCCTTGTTTATTTTTCTTTCTACTAAAATACTGGCAACTGTCGCAGTTAATAAAGTTAAAACCCCAATCCCGACCAGCATATCAATGAAAGCAATAAAACGTCCGGGAATTGTTTTAGGAGTAACGTCACCATAACCAACTGTCGTTAAGGTTACAACAGCCCACCATAAACTATCAATTAACGATAGATTTGGTTCAACCAAAGATAAACTTAAAGAACTAATTACAACAATTGTGCCAAGAATTAACAGTGGACGAAGAAAATTTTCCGATTCTAAAAATTCCCAGGTTTTTTCAATCCAATCTTTTATTTTGAATAAAATTGGTTTCATTTAGATGATTTCTGTTTAAATATAGGGAATAGGGAACAGAGAGTAGGGAATTATAATCAATTAGCAATTACCAATTACCAATTATTTTCGTAACATACCCTTATAAATTCCCGGTGATGAATCTTCGATAACCGTAGCACCGACAGTTTTACGATAAAAATCCACTACACTTTCACCTGCTCCACCGATAATTGCATAACCATATCCTTGCGATCGCATATCGTGTAAGCAAGCTAATAATAATGCTTTACCAATTTTACGTCCTCTTGCGGCTTCACTAATACCGATGGGGCCGAAAAAGTTCTTACAGGTACATTCATAACAAGCAAAGCCGAGAATTTGCTGGTTTTCCACAGCAATCCAACAGCTAGGAGGTGAATTTTTAAAAGCAACGTCACATTCACTCATCCAGCGTGTATTAAATTGCTCCTCAACCCAAGCGAGAACTGTGCTTTTTTCCGGCGCGATCGCACGTCTAATAACTATACCCTGCTTATCTTGTGCGGTCATTTCCGCTTCTAAGGATGGCAAAGTATAGAGTTTAACTAACATATCAGCCATAATGTATTTTAGATTTTAAATTTTAGACTTTAGATTACCCTACGAGAAGACGCTTCCGCGTCAATAGATTTTAGAGCTACGCAGCATTAATAATGAAATAATACCGTTTCTGTATAAAGATACGCTTAATCTAGCCTACGTAGGTAGGCTTTGTAGTATTAGCCCCAGCCTTCTAGGCTGAGGGCTTTTGAGCGCAGCCTCTTTGTTAAGAAGAACTATAAATCAGCGTTAATAAAACTGCTGCATTACATAGAAAATTGTTGCCCAAAAAGGAGCATAACTTTCTGTTTCATCTCTTTCTAAATATCCCTCAGCTAGCTTCTTAATTTCTTTCTCTGACAGCCCTTCAGTGGCTTGCAATACACCATCAACTACTTTACGGCGCATTTTTTTCAATTTATTAATATCTAGCGCTAACATTCTAATTGTAGTTTCGGCTGCTTCTTGATGTTCGGGGTCAACTGTCGGTAAAATTTCCCCTGCACCAGTGTATCTAAAGTATTTACTGCAATTAGGATCTAATGGCGAAATCATCAATTCTTCGTCAAACCAACCACCTTTTTTGTGTCCGCAATGTACGGGTTTGGTTGGTCTTTGTTCGTCTTCTCCCTGACAGGAAGAAATTAAGTTGGTGTAAGTGAAAGTTAAGTTTGTATACTTACTTTTCGGTCGATAATGTTCTATATGACATCTTTTTCTACTAATACTAATACCGCAATAACAACAGATGTAACCTTGTTCGTGAAGAATCGATTGGTAAACATCGTTTTTGACATTACGATTAAAGGCTTTCCATTTCGTAGTACTAGATACTTTCTTATTGTATGCAGTTAAACTACTTGGTTCCGATCCTTTTTCAATATGTTTCATTTGTTGAGAATTTCCTTACGTCGAATTAATACATCCGCTCGCACAAATTCCGGTTCGTCTTCACCAATTTCTGCCACTAATTCTTGACGTAATTCTTTGGCATTTTCTAGATTTCCTTCATCAATAAATCTGAAAAGTTGTTGCAAACTATCTTTAATTTTCTGAGGTCTTTCAGGAACTTCCATCAAGTCTTCTAAAATACTATTACTGTCTCTTCCATAGGAACCTTCTGGAATCATAAATATCAGTCCTTCTTTTTCATCTCTTTCAAGAATGAAAACTCCTTCGGGCTGAACGTGACTGATTACTTGTGGTGAGTGAGTTGTAATAATAAACTGACAATTAGGAAACGTTTTTTTCAACGCTGGAATAATATCTCTTTGCCATCTAGGGTGTAAATGCAGTTCAATTTCATCGATTAAAACTATCCCTTCACCGAATAATGGATCGTCAAGACCGGGGTTGGCGATCGCTAATCTTCTCGCTAAGTCTCCCACCATTGCCAATAAGCATTTTTCTCCATCAGATAACTGATTAATATTCAGTTCTCTACCTTGTTTTTTTACGGTCATTCTTAAGGGTGAACGACGTATCCTTAAATTAGATAATCCCGTGATTAAAGAATAAATTGCTTGTCTAACTGCTTCTAATTGATAGTTAACAAAATTGGAATCATCAAGTTTTTGTTCGTTTTCTAAATCCTCCAATTTTCTAAACCATTGGAAGAAGCTATTAAAATTAATCTGTACATTGTCTAATGCTTGGTCATAGGCAGTTACGCGATCTAGAGAATGCTTTTTCCGAACTCGTAAAGGAATATCAATTACAGCCCGATTCACCCCATAATGAACGATTACAGGTAAATTGAATTCCGGATTATTCTTTAATTGATTGTGAGTTTCTTCAACTAATTGGCGTAATTTATCCAAATCGCTACCAGCAGATTTGCTACGCTTTTTTTGCATCTTGCTCAGACACCAAGTTACTTCACCTTCAAAAGTTGAAACTGTAATCTCATTAGAAGTCTCTTCACTACCGTTGGAAATGTCTTCTTCTTGAAATAATCTTCCCGAAGTTGTGGGGAACTGGACGGGTTTTGTATATCTAGATAAAAGAATAGCAATACATTCAAGAATACTAGATTTACCAACTCCGTTAACACCAATAATTACATTAGGTTCTTTTTCCTGAAATTCCAGCGTCATATCGCCAATTCCACGAAATGACTGCATCTTAATACGCTTGATTTTCATGCTTTAAGCTAAGTTAAAATACTTGGTTAACTGTACTAAAAATAATACGTAGTTATTAATAACGATAGCTTGAATTTATTTCTATCGGCATGAAAAGCGTGTTCTACAAAACCAATATAAAGATAGATAAATAAATTAAAATAACTTTAGTTAAAAGTTAGTTAAAAATAAGTTACAAGTAAATAATTTTATCAAAAACAAAAAATTAAAGCTTGTAGTCCATAACACAAAACATCACAAGATAAATGAATGATGTATTTAAGTAACAAATAACCGATCAAAAACTTGACCAAATAAAATCAAATGATAAATTAAAACTGCGATTAGCAATTCATATCCGAATTTATACCCTATTTCATTTAGATAAGCTGTGTCTTAGGATTCCATGTCACAAAAAAATCAAAATATACCACCATCATCTCCAAAAAATCCTCCATTTTGGAAAGCGTCATTAATTAAAGCTTTACGAGCAACCATTGGGTTACTAGAAACTACAGCAGTTAAATTAGAAATCGAATCCTTACCCGGTAGTGAAGAGAAACCAGGTTTTTTGCAGAAACTTCAACAGGGATGGAACGGGATTTTAGCAAAAATTCGGTTGATCTTACCAGCACAATTTTCCGCAAAGTTGTCAAATTCAGCTTTGACAGGAATTATCGGTGGATTAGCAGTAATCATATTTTTGATAACTACAAACATTGATCGCACTCCACAAGTCGCGATCGCTCCTCCAGATACGGAAAGTCCAGCAGTAGTATCTACTACTAATCCTCAACCCGAAGAAACAGCACCCTTACCATCCCCACAAGAAAATCCATCAGTAGTAGAACAAATTCCGCAACCAGAACAAACAGCTTCCTTACCACCCGAAGAAGAAAATCCACCCATAGTAGAACAAATTCCTCAACCAGAACAAACAGCACCCTTACCACCCGAAGAAGAAAATCCACCCATAGTAGAACAAATTCCTCAACCAGAATTAGAAACAACTTCTACACCACAAACACCCGAAGAAACCTTAATTGCAGCAATTCAAAATCAAATAGCCGAAATTAGCAATCGCACTTTTTCAGGAATCATTCAATCAATTCAAGCCAACTTTTTAGGCAGTAATCTTACGATTAAAGTTAGTAACGATTGGTACATATTAGATAAAACCCAGCAAGACAAACTCGCTGCTCAAATCTTCCAGCGATCGCAAGAGCTAGATTTTAGTCATCTAGAAATTACCGATCTACAAAATAAACTCTTAGCCCGTAACCCAGTAGTTGGTACTGAAATGATCATTTTTAAAAGGAAGTAGAAATTGAAAATGGGGAATTGGTAATTGGTAATTGGTAATTGTCCCCCCCATCCCCCCATCTCCCCATCTCCCCATCTCCCCATCTCCCCATCTCCCCATCTCCCCATCCCCTCATCTCCCCATCTCCCCATCTATCTTGTTAAACTAATGATTGACCCTTTGGACTAGTAATTTATGCTAAGGCGTTCTAAATTCGAGACAACTCAATCTCAAATTATGCATCGTGCAGAAGATTTAATTAATGCGGCTTCCAACCGTTACCGGATTACAGTTCAAGTGGCAAATCGGGCTAAGCGTCGCCGTTACGAAGATTTTGATAATACCGAAGATGTACTAATGAAGCCTGTATTGCGCTCAATTATTGAAATGTCCGACGAATTAACCCAACCAGAAATCATCGGCGAAATGTAATTACACTTACCAGCGAACAGTTATCGGTGAACAGCTCACAAGATGTATAGTTTGGTATTATAGGTAACTGTATGCCTTGCAACTTGTTGATGATAACTGCTCACTGCTGACTGTTAACTGCTAATTTTTCAATGAAACTAAAATACAGATTAATTGTAGGCATTATTGCAATCAGCACAATTGTTCTAAGTTTGCCCGATCTAACAAATACTTATATATTCGGAATAGAACCTGCTGCTGCTCAAAGTATGGCTTCATCGGATGCTTGGCGACAAGTGTATCAAAGATTGCCAGAATTTCCTTTAGAAAACAAATACATCACTAAAAAGACGCGCAAAGTATCCGAAAATCAGACCTTAGCCCGTCGTCTTATCCGCTATCACATCTACCTTAAAGGACGATCGCCCAACAGTCGCTTAGATTGGAAATTAACCTTGGCTGATTACCTTGGTGCCAACGAAATAATCTATGATTCCTCATATCCAGGTTCCGATACCTTGAGCAAAAATCCCCTAGATGGCGATCGCGCTGCTATAGCAAGTCTCAATCGCGCCCAGCGCAATCAATTGATACAAGTTTTAATCAGCATATTTAATCAGAAATAGGTTAAAAAGGTTAAAGGTCAAAGGTCAAAGGTCAAAGGTTGTAAATTAATAAC
>NZ_JAYGHM010000001.1:25628-46940 GCF_034931125.1 Rivularia sp. UHCC 0363
TAACTTTTTCTCCCCATGCGCGTACTCAAAAAAGGAAACGGTTGGCGTATCGGTACCAATCCAGCAGCATCGGAATTTAAAGGCTTGCTGGGTACGGATGATTGGGCTGTAGAGTTGACGGAAGCTGAATTAAAGGATTTTTGCCATTTGTTGACGCAACTCGCTAATACCATGCAACAAATGGCATCGGAGTTGATGGACGAAGAAAAAATCGCTTGTGAAGCTGAAAGCAGTTTAATGTGGATGGAAGTAGAAGGACTACCCCACGACTACAATTTACGTTTCATCCTTCATTCAGGACGTTGTGTAGAAGGTAAATGGGATGCTGTTGCCGTCAAAGAGTTAATCCAAGCCGCATCTACAATCGAGGTTTTTTGAACTTAATTTGTGAACTTAGTTTTTTACATATAGTTTTTTTAAGTTATGTAGTTGTTCTGCTGCAATTTCGTGTTAATATACGAAAGTTAAAACCCCAGATTTTTAATTTTCGTAAGAGAAAATTAACAATCCATTTTAAACTTAGACAAAATCCGATTTACGGGGCGTAGCGCAGCTTGGTAGCGTGCCACTTTGGGGTAGTGGAGGTCGTGGGTTCAAATCCCGCCGCTCCGATTTAATTGAATTTTATAAGTTTTATAGTTTCTAATCGTAGTTGTGTTTTAGCACCAGAATTTTAACCCTGATGCATAAAACATATAGGATTACTTGGCAAAATTTTGGAAAAGTGATTCCGTATATTATAGCGGTTTTCAGTTGAGTCTAATACACTCAAAACCTCACCCCGTCCTATGTCCTCCGGACACGCAATGCTAACGGACACCCCTCTCATTAATAAGGCTACGGTGTACACACAAGTCTTTAAATCCTATCTGGAAGCGACTTTTGAACTATGAGCTAAATCGCTCGAAGCCCTGTCATTGCGTGTGCGTAAGCGCAGATTCACAGAGTGTTCCCTCTTAGGGAAGGAGGAACGACGAAGCAATCCCAGCATCTTGCGATTACTTCGCTACCCTTCGGGAACATCTTCGATGAACGCTCGTAATGACAATTTAAGGGGGTTGAAATCTCTCAAACCTTTGGTAAGACTACTTGTGTGTACACCGTAGCATTAATAAGGAGAGGGGAAGGGGGTGAGGTTCATAAACAGATTCCTATATACAAAAAATCAAAATAGGTCAACAGAGATTTATTAATCTCCTTCGGAAGAGTTAAAAAGCAAAGTTTTAAATAACACCTACGATAAGTACGCTACAATGCATAGACTTTTACAATTATTCTGTCGCAGAAAAATTATTTTCTAGTAATCTAATAGTTTTTAAATCCAGCAAATATTATCATGAAAACGCTACCACTCAAGCTGTTAACGGAACCATTTTTGCAATTTCCGACTCAAACCTCGATAAAAGTTGTCTGGTTTACCGAATTTATGGGGGATGGACACGCAGTAGCATACGGTAGTAATTTGCTTGAAAGTGTCTTTACTAAAAATATTAGACCGATTCATTTAAGAGAAGACCAACAATCGCGAGTAGAAAACCAAACCGCAGACGGACAAGTTTATCATAAACCAGTTTTGCGAGAGATATGGCGACATGAAGCTAATTTAACTAACTTAACTCCAGGTAAACGAATATCTTATCGGGTAACAAGTATTACAGAAAACAGCGAGTTAATCAGTACTAAGACGTATACACTTGAACCCGCACCGTTACCTGGTAAACCGCTAAAGATTTTATTAACTTCCGACCATCAAATCAAGCCGATGGTAGCAGCAAACTTACAAAAAGTTAGGGAAACCTTTAAAAGAATTGACGCGGTTTTCTTTGCTGGCGATTTAGTTAATATACCAGACCGTGCTAGTGAATGGTTTGATGATAATCGTGGGAATGCTTTTTTCCCTTGTTTGCAAGGACGTGCTAATTATGTGATGGAATACGATGGCATTCAAACGACTTATACGGGAGGGCAAATTATTCAAAATGCTCCGATTTTTCCTTGTATTGGAAATCATGAAGTTATGGGACGCTTCAATACGGGAAAAAGCTTGAATGAAGAATTTAACGATACAATTCCTCGTAATATTGCCGAAGAAGAAGATAATTCTTTTAATACCAACACTTTTGAGAAAATATTCAGTTTACCGCAAACAGAAACAGGCGAAAAAGGCTATTATGCAGTAACTTTTGGTGATGTACGATTAGTCGTTTTATACATCACCAATATGTGGCGTTATCCTACCACGGAAAACAGCCATAAAGGGAAATATGCCGAACCAGAAAAAGAATTAAAAAATCCGGAAAATTGGGGATACGGACAGCATATTTACGAACCAATTTATGAAGGTAGCACTCAATATAATTGGCTTGTAAATGAACTTAACAGCACCGAATTTCAGCAAGCGAAATACAAAGTTGTGATGTTTCATCATCCACCCCACACTTTAGGAGATAATATTGTACCTGCTTACACTGACCCAGTACAGATAATCGAACGAGATAATAATGGTAATGTTACGTCGGTACGTTATGAATATCCTAAAGAGCAGGATTATATTAATCGTGATGTAATACCGCTGTTAGAAACAGCAGGAGTACAGTTAGTATTTTACGGACATTCTCATTTATGGAATCGCTTTGTTAGTCCTAATGGAATGCACTTTTTAGAAACATCAAATGTCGGTAATTCTTACGGTGCAGCATGGGGAGATAGAAAGCGAAATAACGTACCAAATAGTGGCGACGATAATTATGTAGAAATTGGCGACCCCTACGGTTTGGAGCCAATTGTACCCACAATCGCACCGCTTTTAGACGAAAACGGTCAGCCATTACCTTATATTTCCAGCAATGAAATTACCGTTTTTAGTATCTTTGATACCGAACAAGGAACTATAAGCAGCTATCGATTTGATACCAGTAAACCAAATTCTGAAGTTGTCAAATTTGATGAGTTCCGGTTAAAAAGTTAGGAATTGGTAATTGGTAGTTGGTAATTGGTAATTGGTAGTTGCTAAGTAAGTCGGTACAAATAAAACCAACCATGTAACAAAATGTAAATTGGCTTTAAAGCCTTGCCCCTACTCCCTACTGGCTACTCCCTACTCCCTTGTCCTAATTACGATTTTCAACGCCGACCTACTAATTGTTTTAAATCATCATCTGGATTGTAGAACCATCCTGGGTTTTATTTACTTCAATTCGGGCGGCGAAGGCTTCTTTTAGGTGCGGCATATGGGTTACGGTGAGGATGCAGGCAAAATCGGGCGCGATCGCATTGATTGCTGCAATTAATCTGTCGCATCCTTCGCTGTCTTGGGTACCAAATCCTTCATCAACTATTAGTAATTGTAAAGCTGCTCCGGCTCGCTGTGCGAGTAATTTGGCTAGTGCTAAACGAATCGCAAAGTTGATTCTAAAGGCTTCTCCACCGGAATAAGTTTCATAGGCTCTTGTACCTCTCGCGTCGGCGATTACAATATCTAAAGTGTCGATTAATTTGGCATTTTTCTTTTTAGCTTTACTCGTTTTTCCCGCTCTTTGAGTAATAAATTGTACGTGCAGTTGATTGGCACTTAATCGAGAAAGTAGCTTGTTTGTCTCGGCTTCTAGCTGCGGCAACACGTTTTCAATCATCAGTGCTTGGATACCATTTTTACCAAATGCCTGCGCTAATTCCTGATAAACGCGCTGCTGAGCGCGAACTAACTTTAACTGCTGTTGCTGTTCTGAATACTGAACTTTCAAGTTATCCAAATACTGAGACTGCTGCTGTAAGCGTCCTAACTGACCAAGTTTATCGTCGAGTTGACGGCGACGGTTTGCCAGTTGCTGTTCTAAATTCTGGATTTGAGCGCTGGGGTTAGCGGTTTGCTCTAACTGTGCCACGATACTGTTAATTTGAGTAGCCAATGAATCTTTTTCGCTCAACCTGGTACTTAACGCTTCTTGCAAGGATTGCGATCGCAGTTTCATTTCGGGATGCTGCTGTTGGGCTGCAACCAGTTGCTGATAGCGCAAATGCCAGGACTGGGCTTGTCTTACTTCTATGCGGATTTGGTTATGACGCTGGTTATCGTAACCCATTTGAGCAATACGATTTTCTAAATCTTTAATTTCTCTAGCAATTTCGGAATCAGTTTGTTCTAACTTAATTTTGTGTTCTAATTGATTAACTAATTCCTGAATTTGCGGTTTTCTGGCTGCTAATTGCGCTTGTCGCTTCTGTGCATCTTTAATTTGTCCCTGTTTGATTTCTGCCCATCGCCATTTTTCTACTTCACTACGAGCTAAAGCGTGATTTTGTTCGCTGTAATTCAACTGCTGCAAATATTCTTCTAATTCTTGCAATTCGCTTTGCTGTTGAGGCGCATAATCACCTAAATTTAGAGTCTTTTCTAATCTCTCTTTTTCCTCAGCGATTTGCTGTATCTGTAAATCAACTTCACTAGTCGCCTGTAATTGTGCGGCTAATTCTCCCTTCTGCTCCCGTAAAGCTTCATAAGGGGACAATTTACTATTTACGCTGCGATATTCCTGCCTGAGAACCTGAATTTCTCGCTCCGACACCGCCATTTGGTCGCGGAACACCCATAGTTGCCCTTGGGTATCCTTGAATTCAACCTTAGTTTTATCTGCGACTCGATTCCAATGATGCTCGTCCAAAGGACGCTCGCACAAAGGACAAACAGCATCAGGGTTTTGTAACATTTGCAGTTTTTGGTCTAATTCCCCTAAAAGTCTTTCATATTCGCGCTGTTGAGCCTGCAAGCGCTCCATAAAATGCCGTCTTTCCTGTCCTTTCTCCTGTACTCTTTGCAGATAAATTTTATCTTTATCTAACTGTTCGATCTTCGTCTCTACTTCTATCACCGCTTGTTGAAGTTGCGGTTGACGGCGAGATTGACTTTGCAATTGCCGAGCAGTAACCTGCAACTGTTCGATTCGCGCTACTATCCCCGCTTGGGTGCGATGCAGTTCTGTTTGTAACTGTTGTCGAGAAAGCAACAGAGGAGAAACCTGCATTTGCAAATTATCTAAATTACTTAAATGTTGACGTGCTGCTTTTAATTTTTCTAGTGCTGCTTCTACGTTACCCGCATTATTGAGAGTCTGCTGAATATCTTGCTCCTGTTGCTCCAAGGCTTCCAACTGCGCTTGACTTTGTTGCAACTGTCGCTCGATTCCTTGAATATGCTTGCTCAACTGCTGTTGTTTTTGCTGATGCAATTGGCGATCGCGAGTAAATTCGGCGAACAAAGCACCCATTGCTTCTTCTTGAGATTGCAGAGTCTGGTAATTTGCGTATTCGGCTTTAATTTGTGCTTCTCGATCTAACAACCGTTCCAAAGACTCAAGCTGAGTTTTCAAACTTGATTGTTCGCTTTCTAAACGTTTACTATCTTGAGTCAGATTAGTATATTGTTGCCGTACAAAATGCAGTTGTTCTTCCCAACCTTGGCGCTGGTGTTCGACTACTTGTAAACTTTGTAACTGAATGTTATCAAAAGCCTGTACTTTTTGGAGTTCGTTGAGTTCGGCTTCTAACTCAGTTCTTTGTTGAGCAATACTTTCTTGTTGTTGTAGTTGAGCTTTCTTCGACTCCAAAGTGCGATCAAATTCTTCTCCCCGTGCTTTTAACTGACGCGATAATTCTTTTGCTCTTTCTTCCAACTCATCGTACTGATTTAACTTTAATAATTCAGCTAAAATTTCCTTACGCTCGTTTGGACGCTTGAGCATAAACTCGTCAGCACGACCTTGACGTAGGTAAGCAGAATTTATAAAAGTATCGTAATCGAGCTTAATATGATTGAAAATTTCATCCTGAGTACCTCTCAAACCCTTACCCGTGAGGGACTTAAAACCTTCAGGTGTTTCAATCTGAAACTCTAAAGCACTACTAGAACCCCGACGACGAGTACGAATTACTCGATAAATTTGTCCGTTAGCTTCAAAAGTAAAATCAACTCGAACATCTTTAGCTCCAGTATGAATCACATCATCTTCTGAAGTCGCTCTACTTTCACCCCAAACTGCCCAGGTGATAGCTTCTAAAAGCGAAGATTTGCCAGCCCCATTAGAACCACAAATGCAGGCCGTATGCAATCCGCTAAAATCCAAACTTGCATCTTGATAACTAAGAAAGTTTTGTAATGTTATTTGTACTGGAATCATTTAGGCTAATTGCGGGCGCTGACTTTTTATTAATAGCAGTACATATGCTGTTTCTGTAGTCTAACTATGTAGAAATATTCTTTGTAGTTTTTAATCCTTCATTTTTACAAAACTTAACATTTTGGCAAATAATTTGTTTCCTACTAAGCAAATTATTTTTTCTTTGTCACGGAAAAATAATAATCCCATTGTTAGTTGAGAGCAAAAAAAATGGGAAGAGAAGGGGAGAGGGGGTACAGAGGGAAGAAGGGGTAGATAATTATTAACTCCTCACTCTTAACTGTTTTAATCTAAAATCCAAAATCCAAAATCTAAAATCTAAAATTCGATAGCTCCTAACTCCATTTAGTCTTTCTGAGGAAATTGAATTTTATTACCTTGGGGGGTAGAAACAACTTTTCCACCTAGAGCTTCAATTTCGCGAATGGCTTTAATTTCGGTTTTTTGATCGGCTCCATTACTTAAAACCATAGCCCAAGCAGAAATTTGAGCGTATTTGCTGTTCCGATTATTTTTGAGAAACTCTGCCGTTTGTGCGGAAATTGATGCGACCTGCTGACTTTCCGTATCGAAATGTTCTTTAGCCCATTGAGCAGCGTTTTTAAAAGATTTTCTTGCTGCCTTCGTATCACCTAGAAATAGTAACTCATCTACACCTTTGTAGCGCCATATATAGTAAGAATTTTTAGGAACCCAAGGGCTAAGGGACTTTAACCCTTCATTCATAATCTTTACGGACTCTTGCGGCATTCCAGCATACATGGAACCACTTGTAGAAAGTGCTAAATAAGCATTTACAAACCGGGGGTCGCGCTTTAAAATAACCTCAAAGTATTGCGGGCTTAAACCGTAACCTGTTTTTGCGCGAACTTCATCGTCACCGAAATATTGTAAAAAATTAAGATATATCCAATTTGCAATTAAGTTATCATAGCCAAATGTAGGAATTTTTTTGAGAAATTTCAGACGTACTTCAACTGCCTTGATTTCTCTTTCTAAAGTGACTACTTCAGTATAAGATTTGTCGGACAGCAATTTTTGCATTCGCGGAAATTGTAACAAACTAACCGCAACTAAGCATAAACAGGCTACACTTGACGAGGTAATGACTTGGCGAGATAGAGCAAACATATTCTGGGATAACTAAAAGGTATTGCATTACTACCTCATAGTTCCCTGATACTTTATAAAAGTAACAGATTCAAAAAATAAGGCTCATAGACAGTAGTTTTTTTGTTTTGTCTGACTAAACTTAAAACTATAGAGCGATTTGAATCATTGCTTTTTTGCTCGACTGGGGACTGCGATCGTCTAGAGACGCAAAGAAACTGGTTCCAGCCATTTTCCCAAAATTTGACTCAAGTGAGTCATTGGTGTGTAAAAAGCTATTATGACTACTTTAGCCATATGTAGTTTTGTGGAAAATAGACAAGTGCATCCACTCACTTCTTTCCCGGATAACCAAAACGGTGAGTAGAAACATCAACTTGTGTGGCTTTGCATGAAAATGGTCTATTAAATGTCGGCACATTTTTCTGTTTGGATGATTATATTGGATCAAGATTTGAAAATTTGTAATTATGGCAAGTAAGACAATTAACGTTAGGGAATACACCGTCAGAGCGCATAAACGCGAAATTCATACAAGGGTATTTTCGTTTGTGTGTAAAGAGTGCAACAAACCTACAGATCGGGAAACTTTTGGACCTCGCCCGCTTTATTGCGAAAGGTGTCGTCCACCTCACCCGTCTAATCGAAAGTCAAATACTAAGTCTAGAAAAGCCAAGCCAAGAGCAATGAGCTATAAAGGTGAGGCTGAAATTAGTTGAATCAGAATGTTATGAAACCAGAGTCGCAGCAAGAAATACAAACACCACCCCAAGCTTTACTTGAACCGTTACTCGGTTTGAGAGAGTATTATGCTCGCCTAGTACAAGAGTACGAGGTTAAAGTAACTAGCGCTAGAATTCAACTTGCTCATGTGGAAGCACTGCTGTCTAGTTCTTCGGGTGTAGTTAATAGTAAAGCCTTATCTGGACTTGAGATACTTGATGTTACGGCGATTACGCAAACATCTTCTCATCTATCCCCAGAAGCAGTGTCTCAGTTTAACGGTAGTGGCACTCAAGAGAACGATTTAGTTGAATATGATGAAGAGGAAGAGTCTGACTTTGAACCGGACGAAGAATTGACTTTCGCTTCACTTGAAGAGCATCCTAATCAAGAGAACACCGATCGAGTAAGCCAGCCTTCTACTCTTAAAAAAGTCGCGTCAGCCAAGGAAAAACACAATCCGAAAAGCGGCTCCGATATTGCGATGTTGCCCGAATTCCGGCATATTTCTCGAATAGAAGCCATTAAAGAGCTTTTAGAAGAAAATAGGGGCAAAGTATGCCATATCGACTTCGTAGTGCGATCGCTTTATGGAGATTTAGAATCAACTGGATTTAAAATCGTCAAAGGTAGAGTACATTCTTCGCTAACCCACGGTAAAGAACAAATGTACTGGGCTTCTGTTCCTGATGAGCCTGGTTGCTATACCTTAGATTTAGATTTGGTGATACCACCTGGTAGCAAAGGTAAATTAAAAAGAGCCAGACCTAAAGCTAGTAAGCCACTGATACCTCAGAGGACAAAAAAAATACCAATGCTACCTCAGTATGAGGGTCAATTCTTGATTGATGCAATTTCCTCATTTTTAGAAAAAAATGTGGGGAAAACTTATTCTGTAGGTGAAATTATCGAACAAGTTTATGGAGCGCTTGATGACGAAGAAATTAGAGACATGAAGATTAGGAGTATGGTACTTGGCGAACTTTCCCGAGGTTATCGCATCGGCAGATTTGCTAGAGTTCCCAACAAACTCGGTTATTACACTTGGGATTTAGATGCTGTGAATGTTTAATTAGCAATGCTCGCCTTATCTATAGTGGCGGGCATTGGAACTTAGGGAATATGAGTGAGGAATGAGGAGTTATGAGTTATGAGTTGGGAATTAAGAGTGATAAATGGAAATATAGATATATCAATAGTAGTATGTCTGCATATCGAAATTTATTCCCCATCTCCAATTCCCTATTCCCCATTCCCTATTCCTTCAAACAAATTTGTAGCATTCACGGGCAATTTGCCAATCTTCTTGAGTGTGTATAACTAATACCCTTACCGCTGAGTCAGTTGTGGCAATATCTTTATCGATGGGTTTACTAATGTTTTTACTTGAATCAATTTTTACTCCTAAAAATTCAAACGGTTGACAAGCAGCTTGACGAATTTCGGGAGAGTTTTCGCCAACGCCAGCGGTAAAGACTAAGGCATCTAATCCCCCTAAACTAGCTAACATGGCTCCGATATAAGAACGTAGGCGATGTATGTAGATATCGAGAGCAAGTTGAGCGCGTTCATTCCCCTGAGAAATTGCTGCTTTTATTTGCCGCATATCACTGGATATTCCAGAGATACCATTTAAGCCAGATGCTTTATTTAAAACATTATATAACTGCTCAACCGTACAATCTTTTTGTTGTAACAGGTAAATTAAAATACCTGGGTCAACGCTACCGGAACGACTACCCATCATTAACCCATCAAGAGGTGTAAATCCCATCGTTGTGTCTATACTGCAACCGTTTTTAATTGCTGCTAAAGAACAACCGTTACCCAAATGACAGTTTATCAAACGTAAAGACTGTAAATCTTTACCCAAAATTTCAGCAGCACGTTCGGCACAGTATTGATGGCTAATACCGTGAAACCCATAACGGATAATATCTTGTTCAACCCAATTGTAGGGGCCGGGATAAATCGCCGCAGCGTCGGGCATATTGCGGTGAAATGCGGTATCAAAAACTGCTACTTGAGTTACTCCTAAAAGCTCTTCTACAGCTTCAATACCCGCTAAATTCACTGGATTATGGGCAGGAGCAAGAGTAGCAAGATTAGCGATCGCGTTTTTCACCTCTGGAGTAATTACCACGCTTTCCCTGTAGTTTTTCCCACCATGTACTACCCGATGTCCCACCACATCAATTTCTGATTGATTAATTACTTTGGTAGAACCTTCGGATATTGTATTGAGTAAGCGAGCCATGACTTGAGATTGGGAATCTGTAGCTATTTTTTCGGTGAATTTTTCCCCGGTAGCTGTTTCCACCTGAATTTCCGCAACACCTTGATGATGGCTCCAATCCACTTTCCCTTCCCATAGCGGTGCAGGTGGTGAAAAGGGAATATCACCTGTAATGTCGTACAAACAACTTTTTTGAGTGCTAGAGCCAGCATTTAGTACAAGTATTTTCATTTTTTAATGTTTTTTAACTATAAAAATGCGCTTAATCCAGCCTACGCAGGTAGGCTTTGTAATATTAGCCCCAGGATTCCAGCCTGCGGGTGTTCTCATATAGAATTGGTATTAGTAATTGCCTTTTAGCCAATCAAATAAAATAAAAGACGTTGCATTGCAACGTCTCTACATTCAATTAATTAAAGGATACTAGTTTTAAGCAGCCTTAGCTTCATTGATGTTAGCCAATTTATCAGCTAATAGCTTTTCAAGGTCTTCCAAAGCTTTGGAGAAACCTTTGATTCCTTCGTCTAACTTGTCAGAAGCCATTTTATCTGCTGCGTGCATTTTCTCGAAGGTAGCTTTGTCCATCGAGATTTTCTTAATGTCCATTTTCGCCGCTTTTGCAGCGTCAAGTTTACGGGGCAATTCTTCCGTACTGTTTTGCAATTCAGCTAAGAACTTAGGAGCAATTGTTAATAAGTCGCAACCAGCAAGTTCGGTTATTTCTCCCAAGTTACGGAAACTAGCTCCCATAACTTCAGTTTTGTAACCAAATTTCTTGTAGTAGTTGTAAATCTCAGTAACGGACAAAACACCTGGATCTTCTGGAGCAGGATAGCTATCTTTTCCGCTATCTTTCTTGTACCAGTCGAGAATACGTCCAACAAAAGGAGAAATCAAGGTAACACCAGCTTCCGCACAAGCAATAGCTTGGTGGATACCGAACAATAATGTCAGGTTACAGTGAATACCTTCTTTCTCAAGAATTTCCGCAGCCTTGATACCTTCCCAGGTAGAAGCAATTTTGATTAAAACGCGATCGCGAGAAACTCCAGCGGCTTCGTATAGCTTAATGATTCCTCGTGCAACGTCAAGTGTAGCTTTGGTGTCGTAGGAAAGACGTGCATCAACTTCCGTGGAAACTCTACCAGGAATGATTTTGAGAATTGTCAAACCAAAAGCCACAGCTAAACGTTCAAAAGCCAATCTGCCAATATCAGTTTGACTTGCATTAGCACCAGCATCTTTCTGTGCTTGAGCTAAAGTATCGTCAACGACTTTTTGATATTCCGGCATTTGAGCCACTGTTGTAATCAAAGAAGGATTAGTAGTAGCATCTTGGGGCTTGTACTTCTCAATTTGTTGGATATCACCTGTATCGGCTACCACAACGGTCATTGATCGCAATTGTTCTAATAAATTTTTGGACATAATCTACTCCATTAAATTGATGTGTTGAGGATTGACGCTTTTTGTCTAATACTGGTGCTGCTTGCAAAATCTAGCGATCGGTAATTAATACATTTTCCCAAATAACTATTCCTAATTACCGATTGAATCCCTTCCATAGCCAGCAAGTCCTATTCTATTTACCAATTCACAATATTGACTGTCGGATTATATGCACTTTGATTAAATTGTTCTTAAGAAATTATACCGTTTTGAGTTTTCATAGAGAATTTGGGCATGGGTAATGGGTGATGGAGCATTCATTGAAAATTAGATTGTGTTCCCAATTCCTAATCCCCAATTACCAATTACCAATTCCCAATTCCCAATATTTAAGCTACCGCCATTTCTTCATTTTGCAAAATCCCTTCTTTTTCCGCCATGAATAGCATCAAGTCAACTACGCGACAGGAGTAACCCCATTCGTTGTCGTACCATGAAATTACTTTGAAAAAGTTGGAATTTAGTTCAATTCCCGCACCTGCATCGAAAATACTGGAATGAAAATTACCCTGAAAGTCTGTGGAAACTACTGGTTCATCTGTGTAACCCAAAATACCTATCATTTCCCCTGCGGCGGCAACTTTCATCGCTTCACAGATTTCTTGATAGCTAGTAGATTTTTCGGTTTTGAAAGTTAAA
The DNA here is from genome assembly GCF_034931125.1 of Rivularia sp. UHCC 0363. Lineage (NCBI taxonomy): Bacteria > Bacillati > Cyanobacteriota > Cyanophyceae > Nostocales > Rivulariaceae > Rivularia > Rivularia sp. UHCC 0363. The sequence goes on from NZ_JAYGHM010000001.1 coordinate 37,959, forward strand.
TCGACTACGGAAACGTCGGGAGTAGGAACTCGTAATGCCATCCCGGTTAATTTTCCTTTGAGTTCTGGTAATACTAAGGCTACGGCTTTTGCTGCGCCAGTGGAAGCGGGAATAATGTTTTGAGCCGCACTACGACCTGCTCGTAAATCTTTCTTAGAGGGCCCGTCTACCGTGGGTTGTGTGGCTGTCATGGCATGAACGGTAGTCATCAATCCTTCTGTTAAACCAAAGTTGTCGTTGATGACTTTGGCTATGGGAGCTAAGCAGTTGGTAGTGCAGCTAGCATTAGAAACTACGGTATCTTTTTCGGGGTCGAATAAGTCGTGATTGACACCCATTAATAAAGTTTTTACTTGTTCGGGGTCTTTCGTGGGAGCAGAAATTATTACTCTTTTTGCTCCGGCTTTTAAGTGATTTGATGCACCTTCGTAATTAGTAAAAAGTCCGGTAGATTCAACTACATAATCTGCACCTAATTTACCCCAAGGTAGTTCTGCTGGGTTTCTGACAGAAACGCAAGGAATAAACTGTCCGTTGACAACAATACCGTCTTCCTTGGATTCAACAACTCCGTTGAATTTACCGTGAGTAGAATCGTATTTTAATAAGTAAGCAAGGTTTTCCGGTGGTACTAAATCGTTAATACCAACAAACTCGATATTAGGGTTATCGATACCAGCACGAAATACTAATCTACCAATCCGACCAAAACCGTTTATACCAACTTTTAATTTACTCAATTTATTACCTCCTGTTTTCAGTGAACAGTTAACAGTGAACAATTCTCAGTCATAAGATAATGTTTAGCTTGGTCACAATATCTATGATTTTCAATTAGGGTTTAACAGTTAGTAATTAGTAAACAGCAAACAGTTATGAATAAACAGTAAACAGCAAACAATTAGTTAAAAAGCAGCAGTAACTTATAACTAAAGAAGTAGATAAAAATTAAAAAAACCTTAAATTAATCTCGCAATCCGAATTAAGGTTCTCTCGTTTCTCTCGTTACAAGGTTCTACCTTCTAATGCATTTCACGAGGCTCTACCTCAATTTGATACCGGAGGCAGAGCCTCTTGTAATGGGTTCCCAGCCAGAGACTGGGAACCAGTTAAATCTCAAATTTCTCGTTACAAGGTTCTACCTTGTAATGCATTTCACGAGGCTCTGCCTCAATTTGATACCGGAGGCAGAGCCTCTTGTAATGGGTTCCCAGCCAGAGACTGGGAACCAGTTTGATTGATAATTGTTAATTAATAACTGTATTCTTGCATTCACGACCTTTCTCGAAGTCGGTGATGTTGGATAAGGTTGTTTGAGCGATATTTTGCAGAGCGTTTTTGGTAAAGAAAGCTTGATGTGCGGTAATGATTACGTTGGGAAATGTTAGTAAATGTTGAAAAACATCGTCTTGAATTACTTCTAGTGACAAGTCTTCAAAAAATAAATCGCGTTCTTGTTCGTATACGTCTAAACCTACATAGCCTAATTTCTTAGATTTTAAGGCATCTATTACTGCTTCTGTATCGACAAGTCCACCGCGACTGGTATTGATCAACATCGCTCCCGATTTAAATTGCTCTAAAGTTGTAGGGTTAATCAGGTGATGGGATTCGGGAGTCAAAGGACAATGTAGCGAAACGATGTCCGATGCGGCGAGTAATTCTGAGAATTCTACATATTTCACGCCCATTTCCAAACAGTCGGGGTTTTGATAAATGTCGTATGCGAGTAAATTGCAGCCAAATCCTTTCATAATTTGAGCAAAACACATCCCGATTTTACCCGTACCAACTATACCGACGGTGGAACCATGTAAGTCAAATCCTAATAAACCTTTGAGGGAAAAATTAGATTCGCGGACTCGATTGTAGGCGCGATGGTACTTACGATTTAAAGTTAAAATTAATCCCGCCGCGTGTTCGGCGACTGCATAAGGAGAATAAGCCGGAACTCTGACTACGGTAATGCCTAATTCGGTAGCGGCTTTGATATCTACATTATTGAAACCCGCTGAACGTAAAGCAATCAGCTTGGTTCCTTGTTTGGCGATCGCACTTAAAGTTTCGGCATTTAACTGGTCGTTGATAAAAGCGCAGATTGCCGGAAATCCTGCTGCCAAAGCCGTAGTTTCACTGTTTAATCTTGGCTCAAAAAATACAAACTCGTGAGCGCCATCGGCATTTGCTTCTAAAAGAAAGTGGCGATCGTAGTTTTTTGTACTGAATACTGCTACTTTCATGATAATTAGGGAGTAGGGAGTAGGGAGTAGGGAGTAGAGGGTGTAGAGGGGGAGATGGGGGAGATGGGGAAGACACAGGGAAGGGGACAAGGGGACAAGGAGAAATTTAAACTACTAACTCCTAACTCACTACTCCTAACTCACTACTCCTAACTCCTCACTCCCTACTCCCTACTCCCTCATAAATAATTACGACATCTTCAAACCGGCTTTATCGGTTGAATATTCGTCGAGACTGACTTTACAGGGTTCTATATTCCAAATATCTTGACAATATTCCCAAATTGCTCTATCTGAGGAAAATTTACCCATGCGTGCTGAATTGAGGATTGACATCCGAGTCCAATTTTCTGTATCTCGATAAGCCTCAGATACTTTGACTTGGGTGTCAATGTAGGATTGGTAATCGGCGAATAACATGAACCTGTCTTGGTTAAACAGCGAATCTAACAACGGTTTGAACAAATTGCGATCGCCATCGGAAAACTGTCCGCAAGCTATCAGGTCAATAACTTCTTTTAGCTGAGGATTAGATTCGTAATAGCTCCTGGGGTTATATCCCTTGGCTTTCAATTCGTAAACTTCTGGAGTGGTTAGACCGCACAAAAAGAAGTTTTCCGCGCCGACTTCTTCACGAATTTCGACGTTAGCACCGTCGAGGGTTCCAATTGTCAAAGCACCGTTGAGGGCGAATTTCATGTTACCCGTTCCGGAAGCTTCTTTACCAGCGGTGGAAATTTGTTCGGAAAGATCCGCACCCGCGTAGATAAATTGGCTTGAAGATACGTTGTAGTTTGGTATGAATGCTACTTTTAAACGTCCCGCAACATCTGTATCGCTGTTTACTACACTTCCAACGGCGTTGATTAATTTGATAATTAATTTAGCGATGAAGTAACCGGGGGCTGCTTTACCCGCGAAAATAAATGTCCGGGGTAAAATATCAGCTTGCGGATTTTTCTTGATTTGGTTGTAGAGGGTGATGATGTGGAAAGCGTTGAGTAACTGACGTTTGTATTCGTGCAGTCGCTTTACCTGTACGTCAAACAAGGAATTGGGATCGACTGTAATTCCGTTGCTTTTTTGAATTAATTTAGCTAAGTCTTCCTTATTAGCTTGTTTGATTTCGCGCCAAGTTTGCTTGAACTCTTTATCATCGATGAATTTTTCTAACTTCCTAAGTTCATCTAAATGCGTAATCCAATCTCTACCGATTTTATCGGTAATTAGGCGAGAAAGTCGGGGATTACCCATTAACAGCCAGCGACGCGGAGTTACACCGTTTGTTTTATTGATAAACTTCTCTGGAAATAATTCGTAGAAGTCGTGGAGGACATCTTGTTTAAGTAACTCTGTATGTAGCGCTGCTACACCGTTGATTTTATGGCTACCGACACAAGCTAAGTGTGCCATGCGGACTTTTCTTTCGTCGCCTTCTTCAATCAAAGAGAGCCGTGATATCCGTTCTAAATCACCAGGATAACGCTTTCTAACTTCGGCCAAGAAGCGGAAATTGATTTCGTAGATGATTTCTAAAATCCTGGGCAATAATCTACCGAATAGTGCCACGGGCCAGCGTTCCAAAGCTTCTGGCAGCAGGGTATGATTGGTATAAGCAAAAGTCTTTTGAGTGATATCCCAAGCTTTATCCCAAGACATTTGATGTTCGTCAATCAGCAGCCGCATCAATTCGGCAATTCCAACTGAAGGATGGGTATCGTTGAGCTGAATTGCAGCTTTTTCACCCAAATTATCTAAGGTCTTAAAAACTTGTTGATGACGACGCAGAATATCTTGCAAGGAACAACTAACAAAGAAATATTGTTGCTGCAAGCGCAATTCTTTACCCTGCATTGTATCATCGTTAGGATAGAGAACTTTGGAGATATTCTCCGAGAACATTTGACTGCCTACCGCACCGATGTAATCACCAGCATTAAAAGCCTGTAAGTCAAATTCATCACTTGCTTCAGCTTTCCACAACCGCAGAATATTTACTGTATCGACACCGTAACCCGGTACAGGAGTATCATAAGGGACTCCAGATACTTTTTGCTGGGCAGCCCAGCGTACTTGGAAGCGTCCGCTTCTATCGTTGTATATTTCGGTATGACCGCCAAATTTGACTTCTACGCGATATTCGGGAAGCGGAAGTTCCCAAGCATTACCAAAAAGCAACCATTTATCGGGGTTTTCGACTTGCCAACCGTTACGAATAACTTGCTCGAAAATTCCGAATTCATAACGAATTCCATAACCGACAGCGGGAATTTCCAAAGTTGCTAAAGAATCGAGATAGCAAGCTGCAAGTCTTCCTAAACCACCATTACCTAATCCCGGTTCGTGTTCTTTTTCTAATAAATCGTCTAACTCTAACCCGGATTCTTTGAGAACAGTTTTAATTTTTTCATAAAGTCCGAGATTAATTAAACAATTACCCGTATAGCGTCCCATTAAAAACTCAGCGGAGAGGTAGTAAACCGTTTTTACCTGTTGCTCCATATGAGTTTCGGCTGTTTTGATGCGTCGTTGCAGAATGCGATCGCGAACGCTATAGGCAACAGCCATATAATAATCGTGCAAGGTGGCAAAATATTCGCCCTTTCCTTGAACGTAATAAAGACTATCAGCAATGGCACGTTTGAGAGTTTCCTCACTCATACCAGTGCGATCGTCTTCTACTCTAACTTTAGCTGTGCTACGCACAGACACATTTTCCAGCGCTAGCTTACTATTTTGTTGCTCGGATGAACTGCTACTCATTATGGTGATGTTGCTAAGATATTAAATTTACACTTATATCTAACCTATAGCTTTATAACATCCTCTCCCTTACACTTGCTTATTTAATAATTGGTAATTGGGAATTGGGAATTGGGAATTGGGGATTGGTAATTGGGCATTGGGGATTGGGAATTGCTAACAGTTAAGAGTTCTCTTCCCCTTGTCCCCTTGTCCCCCCATCTCCCCATCTCCCCATCTCCCCATCCCCCCATCTCCCCCTCATCCCCTACCGCTTCCACTTCCAATCGCGAATTTCTGGCATATCTTCGCCGTGTTCGCGGACGTATAGCTTGTGTTCGATTAATGTATTGTGCAACATTTGCTTGACGTGAGCCGCTCTATATCTCAGATGGGGAACTCTGTCAATTACATCATCTGCTAAATTAAAGCGGTCTAAGTCGTTCAAGACCACCATATCAAAAGGTGTGGTTGTGGTTCCTTCTTCTTTGTAACCCCGGACGTGGAGATTTTTGTGATTTGTACGACGATATGTTAAACGGTGAATCAGCCAAGGATAACCGTGGAAGGCAAAGATCACTGGTTTATCAGTGGTGAAAATGCTGTCAAAGTCTTTATCGCTTAAACCGTGGGGATGTTCGGTTTCTGGCTGTAGGGTCATTAAGTCTACTACGTTTACTACCCTGATTTTTAATTCTGGAAAATTATCCCGTAATATATCTACTGCTGCTAATGTTTCCAAAGTGGGAACGTCTCCAGCGCAAGCCATAATTACATCTGGTTCGCTTCCTTGGTCGTTAGAAGCCCAGCCCCAAATACCGATCCCCGTGGTGCAGTGTTTAACTGCTTCATCCATATTCAGATACTGCAATGATGGTTGTTTACCCGCTACGATAACGTTAACGTAATTGCGACTTCTCAAACAATGGTCTGTCACGGATAGCAAACAATTGGCATCGGGTGGTAAATATACTCGCACAACCTCGGCTTTCTTATTCATCACATGGTCGATAAAGCCGGGGTCTTGATGGCTAAAGCCGTTGTGATCTTGCCGCCATACGTGAGATGTTAATAAATATGTTAGTGAAGCAACTGGTCTGCGCCAAGGAATCTCGCGGGTCGTTTTCAACCATTTGGCGTGCTGGTTGAACATGGAATCGATGATATGGATGAATGCTTCATAACAGGAAAATAATCCATGACGACCTGTAAGTAAGTATCCTTCCAACCATCCCTGACAAGTGTTTTCGCTGAGAATTTCCATGACGCGACCATCTACACCCAGGTGGTCGTCGTATTCCAAGGTTTCTGCTACCCAAGTTCTACTTGTAACATCGAATACGTCAGCAAGCCTGTTAGATGCGGTTTCGTCGGGACCAAATAAACGGAAGTTGCGGCTATCTAGATTAAGCTTCATCACATCCCGCAGTAATTTACCCATAACGCGGGTTGCTTCAGCAATGACTTTCCCCGGTTCGTTAACTTCTACTGCATAATTGCGAAAATCTGGCATTTTCAAGTCTCGCAGCAAAACACCGCCGTTAGCGTGGGGATTGTCACCCATGCGTCGTTTTCCTGTAGGTGCGAGTTCGGCTAATTCGGCGATTAATTTACCGTTTTGATCGAATAATTCTTCTGGGTGATAGCTCTTCATCCAGTCTTCTAACAACTGTACGTGTGCTGGTTCCGCAGCCATATTTGATAAGGGTACTTGGTGCGATCGCCAATAATCTTCGGTCTTTTTCCCATCAACTTCTTTTGGTCCCGTCCAACCTTTGGGACTTCTCAGAATAATCATCGGCCATTGCGGACGCGCTTTGAAGCCATTTTGACGCGCATCTTCCTGAATTTCGCGGATTTCATGTAACGCAGTATCCATCGTTGCAGCCATCAATTGATGCATAGCTTCTGGATCGGAACCTTCGACAAAATAAGGTTTGTAACCATAACCTTCAAACAGCTTTTGCAATTCCTTATGACTTATCCGTGCCAAAAGTGTAGGGTTGGCAATTTTATAGCCGTTGAGGTGCAAAATCGGCAGTACCGCACCGTCGTGTATTGGGTTCAAAAACTTATTAGAATGCCAACTTGCCGCTAAGGAACCCGTTTCCGCTTCACCATCACCGATAACGCAAGCCACAATCAAGTCGGGATTGTCAAAAGCCGCACCATAAGCATGGGAAAGAGAATAACCCAGTTCTCCACCTTCATGAATGCTTCCTGGAGTTTCCGGTGCTACGTGAGAGGGAATTCCACCAGGGAAAGAAAACTGTTTGAACAGCTTTTGTATCCCCTGGGCATCTTGAGAAATATTCGGATAATATTCGCTGTAAGTTCCTTCTAAATAAGTGTTAGCTACCAAACCGGGACCACCATGTCCCGGGCCAGCAATATAAATCATACTCAAATCATCTCTCTTTATTACCCGGTTGAGATGAACGTAAATAAAATTCAAGCCCGGAGTAGTTCCCCAGTGTCCTAAAAGTCTAGGTTTGACGTGTTCTAACTTCAGGGGTTCTTTGAGTAAAGCATTATTTAATAAATATATTTGTCCTACCGAAAGATAATTCGCAGCATTCCAATAAGCGTTCATCTTGCGTAATTCATCATCCTGCAACGGCTTAGTTTCGGGAAGGAAAGAAACAGTCATAATCAACTCCTTAACTTGATGTTTTTACGCTTTCATACTTACACATTTATGTAAACGTATTGTCATTAAATTTTTCTATGTCTAAGTAAATATTTCCTATAGTTAAATATTGAAAATCTAAAAAAAATCAGATATCTTACCTGTTTTTGTCTGACAGTAGAATGTCAAATAAATAATCTAATCCAATTTCTTTGAAAGTTTAGCATAATATCTTGTTTAACGGTTTGATTTTAACCACAATTTAACCAAAGCTGTAACTTGAAAATTAGTATTTACTAATTTAAAATAACTAATAAAATTTGATTTTCCAATTAGTTTAAATAAAATTTACTTCTTTAGATAGAAGATTATTTTCAAAATAATAGTTATATCAAGTTAATTAAACTAAATTATTCAAATACACAACATAAAAATCTTAAATACAACGTTGCTCGATTGAATCAATTACATAACTAAAACCTCACCGAGTAAATTTTTATGGTTTGAAGCCCCCGGATTTATCCGTGGATAATACTTTGTTGAAGCCCCTAAATTTTATTTATGGGAAATTAATTACGAATTACGAATTACGAATTACGAATTACGAATTACGAATTATACTCACCCTCATACTAACGGTAAAGGGCAAGGTTATTTATTTAGAGAATTAATATTAATTAACTAATTTCTAACAAACCAGTTGGTGGTGTAATTTCAATCCGACTGGCTTGCAAATCAACCACCGGAACGATTTCTTTGACAAAAGGAATTAAAACAGTCTTCTGATTTTGGATTTTAACAGCAGATGCTTTCGTTTTGGATTTTGGATTATGTCCTACGGACACGCTACGCGAATGGATTTTACCCTTATCTCCCTCTCTCACTATCTCCCCATCCTTTTGTTCCTCCAACCGCACCTCCAGCAAATCATTGCCAGCAGCAATCAGATCGATTACCGTACCGATAAACTCCCCGGTTTCCTGCATAAAAACAGGTAAACCCACTAAATCCATTAAATGATATTCATCTTCACCTAAAGCAGGGCGATCGCTCTCCGGTACGCATAACTTGCAATCGCGTAATTGCTCAGCTTGATCCCGATGTTTGACACCAGCTAGCTGAATTACATACAGATTTTTACCTTCGAGAAAACGACCTTTGACTAACTCCACCTCTTCCGGTTCCGTTGCATTGGGACGCAACAGCCAACGTTTACCCGGAACCTCAAAGCGTTCGGGAAAATCCGTCTCCGGATAAACCCGTAACTCACCATTCATCCCTTGAGGTGCAACAATCTTACCGATTTCTAACCAATTATCAATCATCAGTTACCAATTCGCAATTCGCAATTCGCAATTCGCAATTATTCAT
>NZ_JAYGHM010000001.1:47057-121601 GCF_034931125.1 Rivularia sp. UHCC 0363
TCAAACACTCACCGCAGCACTGCGATAAACTTCTTGAGCTACTTTCGCAAAACGCTGCATTCCAATCTTGATTTCTTCGTCGCTACCCGTGAGACTGACGCGGAAACATTGGTGTTTGTGCGGCCATTCTTCGCGCAATCCGGGGAAGAAGGAGTTTCCAGGGACAACTATTACACCGACTTTTTTGAGTTGTTGGTAAAAATCTGTATCGCTGATAGGTAAATCTTGCAGCCATATCCAAGCAAAAATTGCTCCTTCACCGCGATGTAGCAACCAAGGTAAATTATCGGGCATTGCTGCTTCTAAAGTGCTTTCTAAAACAGCGAATTTGTTTTTATAAAAGGGACGAATCACGGTTTCGCTGATTCGTGCTAACTCTCCAGACTCAATGGCACGAGCGGCTATGGCTTGTCCGTACCTTGATGAATGCAGGCTAGCGTTTGCTTGGAAGCATTCCAAAGCTTCAATTAATTTTTCATTGCCGATCGCAATCCCAACTCTTTCTCCGGGCAATCCTGCTTTTGATAAACTCATGCAGTGCAGAATATTTTCGCCAAAGACTGGTGTCATTTCGGTATAGTTCAATGCCGGGAAAGGTGGTGCGTATGCCGAGTCTATTAAGACTGGAACATCTAACGGTGCCGCAAGTGCAGCGATTTTTTCCACTTCTTCGTGAGTGACAACGTTGCCAGTAGGATTGCAGGGACGAGAGAATAATACACAACCAGTGCTTTGAGTAATCGATAACTTGCTAAAGTCGGGACGATATTTAAATCTATGAGCGGAGTGGTCAATATCTAAAGTTGGTTTGTAAGCAAACAACGCTTCGGGAACCAAACTAACTCCACCGTAACCTGTATAATCGGGACTCAAAGGCAGGACAATTTCTTTAAGTTCATTATTAGCGTTATAACCACCAAAGACATTCGCAGCGTAGAAATAAAGCGTTTGACTACCGGGAGTAATTAAAATATTGCGTTCGGTGAGGTTTAAACCGTAGCGTTTGTTAAAATCTTTCGCAACCGCTTGTGTCAAAGGTGAGTAACCCCTCGAATATCCATAACGACAAACGACTTCACCATACTCCGAGCTTGATAAAAGTTCAGCAGTACAATCGCGCCACAGTTGTTCGACTTCAGGTAAAATCAACGGATTACCCGCACTCAAATTCATCAACTCCTGCCCAACACCAGCGCGTAAAGTTTCATCAATATCCTTCATAATCGCTCTTACGCCGGTCAGTTTAGACATTTGAGCGCCAAATTTAGTTAGGGCAGGTTTCATAAGCAGTCGAGAATAATAATATAGATAGTTTAACCTTTACTTTAACTATAATATTTTATGGGAATGGGGCATTGGGAATTGGTAATTGGGAATTGGGAATTGGGAATTGGGAATTGGGAATTGGGAATTGGGAATTGGGAATTGGGAATTGGGAATTGGGAATTGGGCATAGAAAATAATTCGTAATTCGTAATTAATTTCTCCCCATCTCCCCATCTCCCTATCCCCCCATCTCCCCCCACCGCTATGCACTCAATAAAGAAGATTTATCAAAATTAATCAAGAGGGTGAACAGTGGAAGTTAAAGCAGCAGTAGCTTATGAAGCGGGTAAGCCGTTAAATATTGAAACGGTCCAGTTGGAAGGACCTTCATTTGGTGAGGTATTAATAGAAATCAAAGCTAGCGGTATCTGTCATACCGATGCTTACACGCTTTCGGGTAAAGACCCTGAAGGTTTATTTCCGGCAATTTTGGGACATGAAGGTGCTGGTGTTGTTGTAGATGTAGGAGAAGGTGTCACCAGCGTTAAAAAAGGGGACCATGTTATTCCTCTTTACACTCCTGAATGTCGTCAGTGCGAATATTGTCTCAGCTTCAAAACTAATCTTTGTCAAGCAATTCGCGGTACTCAAGGTAAAGGCTTGATGCCAGATGGTACCAGCCGTTTTTCCATTGGCGATAAAAAGCTTTACCACTATATGGGTACATCCACTTTTTCTAACTATACGGTATTACCGGAAATCGCGATCGCAAAAATTCGCGAAGATGCCCCTTTTGATAAAGTTTGTTACATCGGTTGCGGCGTGACTACGGGTATCGGTGCAGTTATTTACACGGCAAAAGTTGAACCCGGTGCAAAAGTTATAGTTTTCGGTTTGGGTGGTATCGGCTTAAACGTCATTCAAGGGGCGAAAATGGTCGGAGCCGACATGATTATCGGTGTAGATATTAATCCCCAAAAACGCGAATTAGCAGAAAAATTCGGGATGACACACTTTGTTAATCCCAAAGAAGTGGAAGGAGATTTAGTTCCATATTTAGTAGATTTAACCAAAGGTGGAGCCGACTATACTTTTGAATGCATTGGTAACGTAAAAGTGATGCGTCAAGCATTAGAATGCTGTCATAAAGGTTGGGGACAAAGTATTATAATTGGCGTTGCTGGTGCGGGAGAAGAAATAAGTACCCGTCCCTTTCAATTAGTAACTGGAAGAGTGTGGAAAGGTTCGGCTTTTGGTGGAGCCAGGGGACGTACCGACGTACCGAAAATCGTTGATTGGTACATGGAAGGAAAGATCAATATTGATGATTTAATTACTCACGTAATGCCAATAGAAAAGATTAACGAAGGTTTTGAATTGATGCATAAAGGTGAATCAATTCGTAGTGTAGTTACATTTGATTAATTAAAAATAAAAATGTAACCAGTGTAGAGACGTAGCAGTGCTACGTCTCCATTATTTTGGTGTCAAACGAATTACTTCAATATTATTTATAATAAAAAGATACGAATTACAGCAAATTTCCTAAAAGTGAAGTACATCCGGACGGGCAGGGATGCCCATCCCACAAGGTTTTTAGAATATGTTTGTGTACCTCACCTTATTTATCTGCAAAGTGCTGTAATAGCCAGCTAACGCACTACAAATATAATTTATAAAAATGGTCACAATCAGCGAAATAATTAACAATGCTGATATCGAGCAACTTTTACCAGAGAAACGAGTTTCATTAAATAATATTAGCTGGCAAGCTTACGAACAAATTTTAAACGCTTTAGGCGAAAACCGAGCGGCAAAAGTGCATTATTACCAGAGTGTTTTAGAAATCATGACTCCGCTAGAGGCACATGAAAGCAGCAGCGAAAATATAGGAATATTAATTCATATTCTCACAGAGGAATTAAATTTAAATATCAAGAGTCTGGCTTCAACTACACTTAAAATACCAGATAAAAAAACTGGTGCCGAACCAGATAAATGTTACTACATTAAAAACGAGCCTGCCGTTCGCGGTAAAACCGTAAACTTAAACCAAGACCCACCTCCAGATTTAGTTTTAGAAGTTGATATTATTCATACGGATATTAATAAAAAACAACTTTATCAAGATATAAAAGTACCCGAATTTTGGCGCTATAACGGAAAATCACTAACTATTTATATATTAGATCGCAATGAATATCAAGAATCAGAAAAGAGTTTTAATTTTCCTATATTAACTAAAGCACTCGTTTCCGAATTTATTTCACAATGTCGTACAAATGGTGAAACTCAAGCAAAACGAGAATTTCGCATTAAAATACGTGAATTATTACAGCAATAAAATTATCTCTCTTTCTCGTTCCCAGACTCCGGCTAGGAATGCATTTCATAAGGCTCTGCCTTTATACATTAACAAGCAATCCCCCAACCCACTTCAACACACTCAAAACCTGCTCAAATTCATCATCCTTCTCAATAGATAACGCATAAGAGCGAGCATATTTTATTTCTTCTTCCCGTACTAATTTTACAAAAACAAATTCCCTACCATTAACAAGTAACCCAAAAGTAGGTTTTTCTTGATTGGGGGAATTCAGCATATAAGCTAATGCTTGAGGTAGCGCGATTGTTACATCAAATTTAGTACTCTTGGATTCAATAACAAGTATCCAAAAGTTTTTTTGCACTACCAAAACATCAATATTACCTTTAAGTTTTACTCCTTCTTCCTCCGCTATAATTTCTACAGAAGTTTCAGTTTCAACCTCGAAAGGTGGTTGATAGAAACCAGCCAAGTCCAGCAAAGGAGACAGCACCACCATTTTTACTGCTTCCTCTGATATTAAGCGTCGTCTGGTTAAATTAAAATAATTACTTTGAACTCGTTTTAAAGATTGCTTTTCTATATCTGTTAACGAAGGTAAATTATTCGTCCATTCGGTGAAAAAATCTGTGTCTGTAGAAAGTCGCAAACCAAACTTTTCTTCCAATTCATAAATACTTATATCTCTAGCTTGAATTATTTGCATCATAATGATAATAATTTTAGTTATATTTCAAAAGTTATAATTGAATGTTATCTCAATTCCCCGAACTAGAAACAGAAAATTTACTCTTAAGACAAGTAAATCAATCTGACGCAGAAGCTGTTTTTCAACATTTCTCAGACAAAGAAGTTTTGAAATATCATAACTTAGAAGCATTTACAAATATCGAACAAGCAGAAAACTTAATTGCTAGCTTTTACGAAAGGTTTCATAATCAACAAATGATTCGCTGGGGAATTACCAAAAAAGAAGACAATATTCTTATTGGGACTTGCGGTTATAATTGGTTGCAAAAAAGCTTTCAGGCAGAAATTGGTTACGAACTTTCTCAAGCTTATTGGCGAAGAGGAATTATGACAGAGGCTTTGAGCGCTATGATAAAATTTGGATCTGAAAAGATGGAATTAAACCGAATCGCAGCAACTGTAATGTTAGAAAATACTGCTTCCATGAAACTTTTAGAAAAATTAGGTTTTGTGGAAGAAGGTATTTTAAAAGAATATGGCTTCTGGAAAGGTGAGTTTCATGATTTGAAGATGTTTGCTTTATTAAGAAAAGAAGCATCTCAATATATATAGAAAAAAACTGTAGTGCAAGCATCTTGCTCCCTATTTATCAAAAGCATCTTGCTCCCTATTTATTCTCAAATTTATAACTTACTTATGACGTTATTTTAAAATTGCATCATTATCATAATCCTGTAATTGGTGCGTGACGCTATCAAAATTACAGTTTTCTTTCCAATTTGTCGAAGCGTCACACACTAGGGTGTTGACTTTGTGGTTTTTTTGGGCTAAAAGTTCATACAGCTTTTGTGTTGGCTTTTGACGGTCGGCAGAGCCGACTGTCATGGGTTCCCAGCCTCCGACTGGGAACCCGTTAATGCATGAGCCAAAAACGGGTAAATTCTATCAAAGTCAACAGCCTAGTCACACACCCTACAATTAAGATTCTTGTGGGATGGACATCCTTGTCCGTCCTCAATAATTCTTTCAAATATTAAGATTTGTTAAATATCTCCAGGTTTTATAATTCATCAATAATAATTTATGCTTTAACATTCATAACCAAGTAACCTGTATAAATTATGAACTGGTGGCAAAGACTTAAGAAAAATCCTTTAGCGCGATTTGGGGCAATATTACTGATAATCTTTTATATAACGGTAATTTTCGCGGATTTTGTCGCGCCTTATGACCCATATTATTCGCAGCCAAATGGTTCCTTATTGCCACCAACTCGCGTACATTGGTCTACTAAAGAAGGACAGTTTATCGGTCCTCACATTTACCCCACGATTCAAGGTGACACAGAATTAGATACGGGTAAACGCGAAATTATTGTCGATTACAGCAAACCTTCTCCTCTACGTTTATTTGTCCAAGGTTCCGAATATAGGCTGTTTAAGTTCAGTTTACCGTTACCACCCACTTGGGATGAAGTCACGATATTTCCCGGTATTCCTTTAAATTTACATTTATTCGGCGCTGATGGTGAAGCAAGATACAATATTTTAGGTACTGACGACCAAGCAAGGGATGAATTCAGCCGTTTGCTGTACGGTGGTCGCATCAGTTTATTTATCGGGATTTTGGGTGTAGCGATTTCTTTTCCGTTAGGTATGATAGTTGGTGGAATTTCTGGCTACTTTAGCGGTTGGATAGATTCAGTAATTATGCGATTCGTAGAAGTACTGATGACGTTTCCTAGTATCTACCTTTTGGTGACATTAGGCGCGGTATTACCACCAGGATTAAGCAGTACTCAGCGCTTCTTACTAATTGTTTTAATTACCTCTTTTATTGGCTGGGCTGGTTTAGCGCGGGTAATTCGCGGACAAGTACTGTCAATTAAAGAAAGAGAATTTGTTCAAGCAGCAAGAGCTATGGGAGGTAAACCTTTATATATTATTTTGCGTCACGTTTTACCTCAAACTGCCAGCTATATTGTGATCTCCGCAACTCTTTCCATACCCAGCTTTATCGGTGCGGAAGCAATCTTAAGTTTGATTGGTTTGGGGATTCAGCAACCAGACCCTTCCTGGGGTAATATGCTATCGTTAGCAACCAACGCTTCTATTTTGGTACTGCAACCGTGGTTAATTTGGCCTCCTGCTGTAGTAATTATTTTGACAGTATTAGCATTCAACTTACTTGGTGATGGATTGAGAGATGCACTCGACCCTAGGAGTTTGGGAAGGTAATGGGTAATGGGTAATTGGTAATTGGTAATTGGTAATTGGTAAAAATACTTTTGTAGAGACGCGATATATCACATCTCTACATTTTTATTAAACATTTTGCAAGGTAGCGTAACCAAAAGTTGCATTAAATTCTTCGCACCAAATCCCTATAGATTTATAATTAGCAAGGTTGACATTATCGGGAATTGCGTAACGTTGAGCGCCCCTGAAACTTTTGATTGGAGCGAGTGTGAGGTAATCTCCTTGTTTAATGTTTTGGGGTATGCTGCTGTTGCGGTGTAAAATAACTTTTACGTCGGGACCTTCACCACTGCTGAATGTTTTATCAAATTCTAAGTAACGTTTACCGTTAATATTGACAATTTTTGCTTTACCTGTGGTGGCTTTTTCTGCTTTGACAAAGTTGCCAGATGCGATAATGGATTTAGGTTTAGCTGCTATTGTTGTTCTAACGGGACTAGCTTCAGTAGGAAGTGAGACGCTCAGAATACGAATTTGTCAAGCTGATGTTTGGTCGGTCGTAATTAGAGAAAGCAATAAATTCCTTATTACGAACCGAAATCCCAATATTTAAGTTGCAAATCTCGACTACTAATCGCGATCGCAGCAGCACAGTTCAAAAAAGGCTTGATTTCGATTAATTTCCATTCACCAGGGACATTTAATCGAGCAGGTTGTTCTGGAGTTAGAGAAATTTCAACTTTCTGTAAGTCTTTTAACCCCGTTCCCGTTGCTTTTAAATAAGCTTCTTTACAAGTCCAGTAACGAAAAAATAGCTGTTGCTGTTGTTCTTGAGGAGCCGATTTGATCGCAGCGAATTCACTTGGTAAAAAGAATCTTTGAGCAAGGGAAACTACATCGGTAGTCGAGTTGAAACATTCTAAATCAACACCAATAGAATCGTTCAAAGTTACAGCATATAAAGCAAAGTTTTGGGAGTGAGATAAATTAAAGCCTAGATTGCGATGATAATTTCGATCTAAAAACGGTTTACCGCGAGGTTCGTAATCAAAGCGTATTTTAGATGGTTCAATATTCAAATAACGACCTAATATACTTCTGAGAATACCCCGACCAGCAATAAACCGCTGTCGATGTTGTTCAAAATGAAATCTTTTTGCTCTCCCTAACTCATCTTCTGAGAGAATTTGTGTAAAGTATTCCAACGATGGCTTTACATTCTCAAGATTTTCTCGCCAAATATGAACTTCGTTAGGTAATAACTTAATATCAGTAATATCAGTCGGCGCTTTTAACCACATAGGATTCAGGTCAAAGGTTAAAGGTCAAAGGTCAAAGGTTGAAAACAGTTACCAGTTATTACATCAATATTTATAACTCCTAACTCCTAACTCTACCCCTGTTAAGGTGAGCATTTGTACTAACGAATAATAAGGGTTTCAGCCTTGCACCTATTAAAATTTGAAGTCAAAAAGCGATATTTACGCTCAATTTTAGATTTCAAAACAGGGGTTGCAACGTAAGAATAAGCTTTTAGCTAGTACTTTATTAGTACACCTTAACAGGGGTACTCCTAACTCCTAACTCCTAACTCTTAACTCCTAACTCCTAACTCCTAACTCCTAATCTATCCACTCTAAGACTCGATTCCACGCCCACCAAGGGTCTTTATCCCCGTATTCTTTCTGACAGTTTTTGCTGCTTAAATAACCTACGTGACCGCCGTGTTTAGTCAACATTAATTCTATAGCTGGGTTTTGCTTACTGGCTGCTTGTAACTTTGGAATCACGCTTGGTGCAAAAAACGGGTCGTCTGCGGCGTAAATAATTAAAGTTGGTTTGGTCAGGTTTGGCAAAATATGTAAAGCGCTACTTGCTTCATAGTAAGCTTCTACTGAGGGAAAGCCTAACTTTTCGATGACTAATTCGTTGTCAAATCCCCATATGCTGTTCGCTCTTTTGATTGCTGCTGGGTCTAAACTTCCTGGATGATGATTATGAATTTTCCATGCCAAATTTTTCAAACTTCTGGCAATTCTTGCTTCTAAAAATCTACCTACCGGATAACTAGTTAAATATTTAAGGGAAGGATTGGAATCTAAACTGGGACAAATCACCGCACCACCACCAATATCGCTTTCTTTAATCCCGATTTCCTCAGAAGCGGTTAATTCTACAGCGGCTTTAACTGCCCATAACGCTAATTGTCCTCCTAAAGAGAATCCTGTAAACCAGAATTTTGCAGGACATCCCATTGATAAAGCTGTTGCAGCGATGCGAACGAAATCTTCCCCTTCGTATAAACCATCACTGGTTAAGGTTGGCGATAATTCCGCCGTCTTACCGTGCGCTCGCCAATCAAACAATACTACTGCATAACCTTGAGCGTAGGCTTTACGTCCCAAAATTTTCAGGAACCACTCTTCTTCCAAGTCACCAATAATGCCGTAAGTGCCTACAATAGTGCCGCGAGGATTTTCGGGAATGGCAACCAGACCGAACAAAGGTACTCCTTGTGCGCCTGTAAAAACTTGTTCCTGGTAACTAGGCTCTGGTAAGTTGAGGAGGGTTTCCCAATTTTTTTTCCCCCATAAAGCTGCACCGACGGTCATTGACACACCGTTTCGTAAAAGCCAAGGTGGATTGTAGGTTGAGGCACACATTGTATAAGATATTCTGTCTAATTTGTAGTTTATTTAAGAATATTTTAATTTTAAGCTTTATGTTATATTTAAAATTTTTTTTATAATTTATAAAGCAATCTTTGTATTTTCCAAAGATTTTTAACTTTCCTTAATACACAGTAACAATAATTTAATAATGCCGAGAATTCTTGTCATAGATGACGATCCAGCAATTTCCGAGTTGGTAGCGGTCAATTTAGAAATGGCTGGTTACGATGTTAGCCAAGCTGAAGACGGTATCAAAGGTCAAGCGCTAGCACTCCAATTGCAGCCAGACTTAATTATGTTGGATTTGATGTTGCCGAAGGTTGATGGATTTACTGTGTGTCAGCGCTTACGTCGAGATGAGCGGACGAATGATATTCCGGTACTGATGTTAACTGCTTTAAGTCAAACTCAGGATAAAGTCGAAGGTTTCAATGCAGGTGCGGATGATTATTTAACTAAACCTTTTGAAGTAGACGAAATGTTGGCTCGGGTGCGTGCGTTACTCCGACGTACCGATCGCATTCCCCAAGCAGCAAAGCATAGCGAAATTCTCAATTACGGTTCGCTGACTTTAGTTCCAGAAAGATTTGAAGCGATATGGTTTACCCAAACTGTAAAGTTAACTCATCTGGAATTTGAATTACTACATTGTTTGCTACAACGTCACGGACAAACGGTTTCTCCCAGCGAGATACTCAGAGAAGTTTGGGGTTATGACCCAGATGATGATATTGAAACGATTCGCGTACATATCCGCCATTTGAGAACCAAGCTGGAACCAGATCCTCGTCATCCCCGCTATATCAAAACTGTATATGGTGCTGGATATTGTTTAGAATTAGCCAGCAATCCTCCATCAACGGAAGAATTATCGGCTACAGAAATTGGAAGAGGCTAAATTTAAACCTTAATTTACAGATCGGTTTTTAAAATTAATTGCAAATCCCATGTAAACTGCTTTCACAGCAAAACTTGGGAAAGTGTTCCCGATGCAATTTTAGATTTTAAATTATGCTACGAGAAGACGCTTCCGCGTCAATTGATTTTAGATTAAAAGATTCAGGAGTCAAAAGTCAGGAATTAGGAGATTTAGGATTTTAAAAACAGATGCGTTTGTTTTGGATTTTGGATTAAAAAAAGAGTTTATTGAATTCTTCCTCTTGTCTCCTTGTCCCCTGATCTCCTTGTCCCTCCATCCTCCTATTCCCCATTCCCTTGAGAAGCTATTGGAAAAAATTGCAACCGATATCTATATAAAGCTACTGGTTTATTAGCTGCTTTAAAATAATCTGGGTCTTGAGATGAAAGATATACAGCAGTAACTTGATTAGCTTCAATTGTTGGGTTTGATGTAGATGTTGTAGATAACTTTCTATATGCGGTGGTTGATTCGACTGAATTAAGATAGGGACGCGAACCACCTTTAAATAGCTGTTGAAATACTTCTGTTGCAATAAATTTACCATTAGTGCTTTCTGTAGCACGGCTTTTGACGATGGAAACTAACTGTCTTTCTCCTCGCAAAAAAGTAATCTGACGGTTGGGAGAATCGGGGTCTACTTTTACTGCTTTAACTACATCATCGCCTAAAATAGCTCGCGCTAAGTTTAAACCATTGTATGCGCGATCGGCAATCACAGGATATGACTTATTCTCAGCTATAGAAGTTCTTTTTAATAAATAATCAGAATTTAATGTAGATGCTGTTTTTTTATTGACTAATTGATTTACAAATCTGACTTGAAAACTAACTGGTTGAGCCAGAAACTGACGATTACTTTCAAAGCCCGGTGTCACAATCTCCGGTGCTAAAGGTGCAACTAAATCCAGCATAGTACTTTTTACTTGCCATTCCCCTTTGATCCATTCGGGATAAATTAAGTCTCCTACCGCAGATTGTAAATTAGTCAATTTCTCCCACTGCGGAAAATTGTTTAATCGTCGATTTAATTCCCCAGCATGAGCGCTACCATCACGTAAACAGAAAACTAATAAAAAAATCAAGCAAAAAGTCCAAACAAGTTTCATAGTCAGCGTTTTCTATATATATTACGAAATGTTAATTATTATTTGATTGATTACTCATCCAATCAAACGTAATGTTGCAATTTATTCATCAAAGTTAACTTTAGCATCAAGAATCTCAACGTAAACATGGCTTTATATAGAGGTAATAAGAAATACAATTATTATTCATAAAATTACGTGGGTATTCCAAATAAAATAACTAATATTCATAGGCTTTCTGGTAATATTACGGAATAATCATAAGTATTTATTCTTATAGTCGTCAACAAAATAATTTAAATAAGTAAATTGAAATACATTGTATATTGATATTTATTAATACCTAAATCGAATAAATAAAACAGTAATAACACTTAAATATTCGCTGTAGGTAAAATTACATTAAACTCTTTTTACACAATTTTAGGCTGTAAAGCGAGTACTATTCTTTTAAAGCGATAGTTAAGCGCAATCAGCACAAGCAAGAAAATCGATAGTCATAAAAATTACATCTAATTTGAATGTAATTTAGGGTGTGTCTTATCAAAAAAAACACCAATCATTGAAAATATTTAAACTTATGAGTCTTAGTAGTTCTTTTACAGATTTTTCTTTAGCTGAGTTGTTTCAATTAATCGATCAGGGACGTAAATCTGGTTGTTTGAGTGTATGTACTTTGCCAGATATTAATGCACCTCAATCCAAGGCAAAATACTTTTATATTTGGTTTAGAAGTGGACGTATAGTAGCTGCGGCACATCGCTTGAATGGTCAAGGTTTAGCTGCGAAAATTGTCCAAAGAGGTTGGAGTCAACCGGAAGTTATTGAGAATATTTATAGTAATGCATCTACGACTACACCTTTTGGTTTGCAGTTAAAAACTCAAGATGTTTTAAATGCGGAACAATTGAACTTGTTATTTGCCAGTCAATTACAGCAAGTTCGCCAATTATTTGAAATTCAAAAAGGTGTATTTAAACTAGATTGCAAAGCGGCTTTACCAATGATGGAGATGACAGGATTAAGTTTGAAAGCTACAGAAGTAGTTTTAATGGCTTTAAGAGTATTAAAAAATTGGCAAATTCTGGAAAATGCGCTGCCAAAATTAGAATCTGGAATCAAAAATATTGCTCAAAATAAACCGGAACTTCGTTTAAATCCTTTTGAATGGCAGATGTGGGAATTTGCCAACGGTGATATTTCCATAAAAGATATTGCGGCTCAACTTAATCAACCAGCTATCAAGATTCAGCAAGCAGCTTTTCGATTAATGGTTGTAGGTTTGATAGAAGAAGTACCCCAGGTAACATCAAATTCTGGTGCATACAACTATGATATGGATTTAACTTGGGTAAATAAATATGGTTCGCGATCTGTTAAAAAGCATCAAGAATCAAAAACATCCCAAGTGAGCAGTTCGTTGTTGCAAAATCTTGTTGGGTACTTAAGGAGCAAAGCTTAATGACATCAGAAATTCTGCGTATTGTAGTTACAGGAGGTGTAGGAGCAGGAAAAACCACATTTATTAGGACGATTAGTGAAATTGATGTTGTTGACACTGATAAAAGAGCAACCGACGAGTTAGCCGAATTAAAGGAAAAAACCACGGTCGCTTTAGACTTTGGCAAACTGACGATCGCATCCAAGCAATCATTACATTTATACGGAACTCCGGGACAAGAGCGATTCGATTTTATGTGGGACATTTTGATTGGAAAAGCCCATGCTTACATTCTCTTAGTAGATGCACATCGTCCCAATCAATTCCGTAATGCACGTCAAGTTCTCAACTATATGAACCATCATGCATCAATTCCGGCAACAATCGGAGTAACCCATACAGATTGTGTCGATGCGTGGGAAATCGAAGATGTAGTTTTAGCTTTAGGACTTCAAAACAAAGCGAATTCAATCCCCGTAATGACTGTCAATCCCAACGAACGCGAATCTGTATCGAGTGCATTGATTGCGATCGTCGAGCAGCTTAATCAAAGAACTGAGGGAGTTAGGAATTAGGAATTAGGAGTTAAAAGTGATGGAATCGTATGTATTGGGAGTCGAATAGTTCCGTGGCTGTTTTATAAACAATTACCAATTACCAATGCCCCATGCCCCATTCCCAATACTGACAATATCTTACTTGTAAAACATAAGAGATAAATAACCTTTCGTTATTCTTAATTTAACCTTTTTCGTTTTAAAATTTACCAAGTCTTGAGGTTCAACGTTTATCTACTTAAAACAAGATAAATTAAAACTTTAAGATAGCGCTCAGGAGTCAGGAATAAATGCCTCTGGGTAAAATTATCAAGCTTCTCAAAGGAGCTTTTCACAAACATCCTGCTGAGTCAGTAGACTCTTTGGAGTTGCCAGAAACGGAAAACAATCTGTCAATGACATCTGAGGAAAACACTGGTTTAGTAAAAACTAATGTTGGCGAAAATACATTAGAACAGCCGAGTGCGGAAATTACTCAAACATCTTTACCAACAATTTTGGAGGAAAAAAAAATGATTAACGTTTCAATGCTGCAAGACGAACTGCAAAATTTTGTCAGTGCTGCTTCTGAGGTTCAAGGTGCGGCTTTGGTAAGTCCCGACGGTTTGGCTTTGGCTTCGGTTTTACCTGGTGGAATGGATGAAGAACGTACTGCTGCAATGTCGGCATCTATGCTTTCTCTGGGTGAGCGTATCGGTCGGGAATTAGCCCGTGGAAGCATCGATAGAATTGTGGTGGAAGGTGAAAAAGGCTACGGTGTATTGGTTGGTTGTGGTGCTGATGCGGTTTTACTGGTTTTAGCTGGTGCTGGTGTAAAGCAAGGTTTATTGTTTCTAGAAGTTAAACGAGTTGTTGCCAAGATTGCACCGTTAATGGGTTGAGTCGCAACGCAATACAATCCTTATAACGATGTTTGGATTGACGATTTTATTTAGTTTCAGTCCAAATTTCTATAATGCTTCAATTCTTTAAGTACTTGAATTTATGCAACGTGCAACGCTAGGAAATTTCAGTAGTATTATTTGCTTCAAAGCTGCCATAACGGGTATGGAAGATGCTTTGGGAGAAAAAGCAGCCGCGATCGCCTTAACCGCAGCAGGTCGTCAGCGTGGTAAAAGTCTTGCGAAAGAGTTGGGTTTAGAAGCATCCACATCTTTCGAAGAAATTGCCGCAAAAATGAGGTCTGCTCTGGGTGCAGAAGGTACAAGATTATGCATTGTAGATCAGATCGTTCAAGAAGAAAATTCGATCAAAATTTATACTTCCGAAACTCTATGTTCTGCTAATGAAGAAGCAGGTTCTCCTCGTAAATGTACTTATACTTTAGGTGCTGTTTGGGGCGCTTTAGAACAAACTTTAGGCAAGCGTTTTCAAGGCAAACACACCGAATCCGTGCTTCGTGGTGGTAGTCATGACGTTTTTGAATTCGTAGAATTTGGATAAATTAATCCTGCTAAAAAGCAAATCCGAATTTCTACAAAAATCGCAGATTTTAAACTAATTCTTGGGTTAAAACCCTTGGTGCGGATAGTTTTCACTAGTTTTTTTGATTAATAATAGGAGCTTCTGGGAATGAGTATAGATCCACAAGCGTTTATGTCCACTTTGGAAAAGCGCGTTTGCTTAACAACAGATGATAAAGCACTGCTTAAATCAGAAGCAGACTGGGGAAAACAAATTGCTCCAGAAATGGCAGAACATTTCTACGCTTACTTAGGACGCGATGAAGAAATGAATTCGATTCTAACTGCTACAGATGGACGCATTCATCGTCTGCGGGAAACATTTATTGAATGGTTTCACGAAATGTTTACGGGTATGGATGATTGGGGTAAAGAGTATGCCGATCGCCGTTGGAAAATAGGTTTAGTTCACGTCCGGATCGGAATTGGACCTCAGCACGTTGTACCTGCGATGGCAACTGTAATTAGAGAAGCAGGCAATCGTGCGAAAAGCGACGCAAAAAGTGAAGAGATTAAAGACGCTCTTGGACGTATTTGTATGATTGACTTGGCTTTTATCGAACAGGCTTATGTAGAAGTCTCTTCAGAAGCTGTTTTGAGAGAAACTGGTTGGACTGAAGGTTTATTCAGACGTTTGATTGCTACTGGTGCTAATTCGATGTAATGGAAATTATTCCGTTTTATCAAGAAAAATTTCTGTAATGTATAATTATTTGCTTTGCTTTAGTGACTTACTAAAATAATGTAAAAGCTCGTCACTTTTAAGCAGTTTAATTTTTCTAATTTTTGTAGCGAAGGCTAGAAAATAATTGCTCGAAACCCAATTTTTCGGCAGTATGCTCTAATTTACTCGCTATTACTTACTCTCCCTGACTTTCAAAAAAATAGAAAAGTCGGGGATTTATCTTTCGACATATTTTTAAATAAAAATTTGTATTTACCCATACTTTTGTTTATAATTTAGTTAATTATACTGATCGTAGAAAAAAGTTTAATGGGTGTTTCTACGAACGCGATTTAATCGCTTTAAAATAGAATAAGCTTACCGTCTGCTTGACGTATAAGCCTTGTGGAGCCTACTCCCTATATTTTGATTAGATGAAGTATACGATTCTTTACTGATTCGTTTTTCAATCTACATAGTTTAGTTAGGGCTGCTGATACCCATTTGCAGAAAATTTTTCATATGGCGAACTTCTTTTCCTTGTTAGGGACATCTTTAACCAGCAATGCTGAGGTTAAAGCAGACAATGCATCGAATCAAAAGATAAACGAAAATAAAGCTGAATCAACTGCTTTAAGTGTCTATTTACTAGAGCGAAGAATAGATTGTATGTCTATT
This sequence comes from Rivularia sp. UHCC 0363, assembly GCF_034931125.1. NCBI lineage: Bacteria > Bacillati > Cyanobacteriota > Cyanophyceae > Nostocales > Rivulariaceae > Rivularia > Rivularia sp. UHCC 0363. Next base: position 63,020 of record NZ_JAYGHM010000001.1, read on the forward strand.
TCTTCAATTGTGCAGGCAATTTGCAAGGCCTGTACAGAAAATAAGAAAATAGTTGTAGCGAACTACAATATCCACAGTTTTAATCTGTCCATGCAATTGCCTTGGTATTACGAGTTCTTACAAAGCGCAGAGATTGCCAACTGCGATAGTGTCGGCATATTAAAAGCAATCGGCTATATGGGTTTGGATTTACCTTTAGATTACCGAACTTCATATACGCTCTTAATGCCTAAAATCTTAGAAAGCTGTAATAACCAAAATTTCTCTGTGTTTTTCTTAGGTGGAAAGCCGCAATATTTACAGACAGCTCTCGATAATTTGCAGATAGAATATCCGCAAGCTAATTTCGCCGGACATCATGGGTATTTCGATAAAAAAGACCCGCAAGCTAATCAAGCCGTAATCGATAAAATTAATGACTTTAAGCCTAATATCCTAGTTGTAGGCATGGGAATGCCGATTCAGGAACAATGGGTACAGCAGCATAGTCATGGCTTGCAAGTTAATGCCATTATGCTTGGTGGAGCTATTATCGATCGCATGGCTGGAGTTGTTCCAGATTGTCCACATATTTTAGCGAATGCTGGTTTTGAATGGTTTTATCGCTTTTGTCGCGAACCAAAACGTCTAGCAGCCCGTTATTTATTAGGAAATCCGGCTTTTGCGCTGCAAATTGCCCTGGCAGTATTTAATAAAACGTCTTTGCGAGTAGAACTAACCGCAAAATTATAGGGTAAAGCTTTTATTCTAATTTAGATTTTGCTACATACTTCAGTTTATTTGTGCCGACTTACTCATGTAGCTTGAGGTTGACTTCACTGGAAGCTGTTCGGCTGCCACTGGGTTAATTAGAACCGATCATATGCTTTATTTTCGCTTAAATAGATACAGAATAAAGCAGATTTTCGGCATTATTTAAGATTTATAAATTTTATGTCTAACTATGGCATTAAGAGAAGCCTATAGTTATCAGTTGGAAATAATTATATTTTCATTGGTAAACATCATGAAAATTTGTTACGTTATACAAACTCATCAAAACGCCGAGCAAATTTATCGTTTAGTTGATCGGATTCAAAAATCAAAAATTGAAAATCAAATTATTATTAGTCATGATTTCGGTAAATGTGATTTGGATGAGGTTGGATTCCAAAATCTTGGTATTAAAGTACTGAAAAATAATGGCGGAAAGCGTGGAGATTTTTTTGTAATTAAGTCTTATCTAAATGCTATCAAATGGTTGATTGATAATCGGGTTGAATACGACTGGTTGATTTATTTATCGGGTCAAGACTACCCAATTAAGCCAATAGCAGAAATTGAGCATTTCTTATCAGAAACTAATTATGATGGATTTATGGAATACTTTGATGTTTTTTCTCCAGAAAGTCATTGGAGTATGCAAGAAGGTAAAACTCGTTATTTATTTAAATATAATAATATTAATTTACTCAAAATATTTCCAAATTGGGCGAAGCAGTTACTTGTGCCAATAAAAATCATTAATCGCTTACAGCCTTTTGTGAGAATTAATTTGGCTTATGAAATGTTCGGCATCAGAAGAAAATCAATATTTAATGCAAACTTTGTTTGTTATGGTGGTTCTTCTTTTACGACATTATCTCAGAAATGTGTAGATTATTTGCATAATTTTTGCGAAAATCATCCGGAAGTTATCGAATATTACAAGAGAGTATGTAATTCAGATGAATCTTTCATCCAAACAATCTTACTCAATAGTAAAAAGTTTGATTTATACAACGGTAATCAACGCTACTTTGATTTTTCTAAAACCAAGAATGGGCGACCCAAAGTGTTAACCATTAGTGATTATGACGCAATTGTGCAAAGTAACGCTCATTTTGCCAGAAAATTTGACATATCTAAAGACAGTAAAATTTTAGATATTTTGGATCGAGAAATTACCAAAATTACAGCTAATCGATAAATTTTCGATTTGAATTTCTACAATAGTAGATGGGGAGAAGAATAATGACCAAGATACCAACAGTTAGCGTTATAGTTCCTGCTTATAACGTCGCTAAATATATTAAAGAAACTCTTGTTTCTTTAGAACAGCAAACATTTTCAGACTTTGAAGCATTAATAGTTGATGATGGTTCTGTAGATAATACTGCGGCTATAGTGCGGCAAATTTGTCAGAGAGATTCTCGGTTCAAACTATTACAGAAAGCCAACGGGGGCTTATCTTCCGCACGAAATTACGGTATTCGTCATGCACAAGGTGAGTATATTGCTCTGCTGGATGGTGATGATATTTACCACAAAGATAAATTAGCAACTCATATAGCTCGACTGTATAGAGACTCTGATATTGGGGTAGTTTACAGTGCTTCGCGGACAATTCGCGATGATGGAAAACCGACATTTATCACTTTGAGCGGTAAACCCATACATTCAAATAACGTATTAGCTTTATTATGTAAAAACTTTGTCGGACACGGTTCTAATGCAGTTTTTCGGCGCTGTTTGATTGATGAAGTCGGCGATTTTAATGAAAGTCTACGCAGTTGGGAAGATGTGGATTTGTGGTTGCGAATTGCTGCAACGCAAAAATGGCGGTTTTACCGAGAAAAGCGGATTTTATCTTACTACCGCGTGCGTCCTTCGGGATTGTCTTTCAATATCGTGCAAATGCGGAATTCTGGGGAGCTAGTTATTGAAGATGCAACATTGCGATCGCCACAGTTAGTCAAGCCGATGTTACCCACAGTTTACGCTTATATGTACCGTTATCTAGCGCGATTGTCTCTTCAGAGTGGTGATATGCAAACAGCACGGGATTTTATCGATCAAGCCTTAATGTGCGATAGATCGATTTTTTATCGAGATGTACGTTCCTTGGTGACTTTAATGTCGGTGCGTTTGTCATCGGTAGCGAAACTAGCCATCGGACGTTCTTTGGGCTTTGCAAAAACAGTACAAGGAAAACACTGATAGTGAAAGCAACTGCACTTTTCAAAAATGGCTTATGGATTTCCTATGCTACATTCGTAACCCGTATATTTGCTTTCCTCAGTAGTCTGGTTTTAGCAAGATTATTACAGCCATCTGACTTTGGAATCATTGGAATTGCCTACGTTTTTTGGTCTTTTTTCTCCTTGTTCATCCAGGATACTGCGGGTGCTTTCATTATTTATAAGGGCATAGAACACCCAAAATATGTCAATACTGCTTACACTATTAGCTTATTAGTGGGAATAGCTTTAGCGGTGGGGGTGGCAGCTACAGCCCCATTTGTAGCTATGTTTTTTAAAGAGCCAACATTGACGTGGATATTAGTAGCTTTTGCGTTTAATCTGATCCTCTCTTCCGCTAGCTACGTTTATTCCAGCGTCATGACGAGACAGTTAAAATATCGAGCGATCGCCAATATCACTTTAGTGAACTCGATTACGCGATTAGTCTCTACTACAGCCGCTGCTTTTTTAGGATTTAGCTATTGGTCTTTTGTAATCGGCGATACTGCTTCTTGGATAGTTAATTGCGTATTAACTCGCTACTATTCAAAGTATAAATTCCGGCTACAAATTGACCCAGAAGTAAAATCTGAAGTCAAATCTTTCTACTTTGGTACTGTTGCTTCTAGCTTTGGGTTATATACTAATTTCAATATTGATAATTTCACTGTAGGAAAATTGTTGGGTAGCACCAGTCTTGGTTATTACAATCTTGCGTATCAGCTAACAAATGCATTTTCAAGCATTGTAGGTGCGATCTTTAATCAACTAGGAATGCCAGTTTTTGCTCAATTATCACACGATCAACAACAAAAGACTCTGCTAAAGGTAGTAGAACAAACGGCGATTTTAACTGTTGCAATTTGCGCTTCAATTTTCTTAGTTGTAGACTCGCAAGTCGTCACTTTGGTGTTTGGAGCAAAGTGGATACCGATTGTTAACGTTATACCAGGATTACTAATTTTTTCCTACTTCCGGATTATTAATTCTTCACTATTCTCGATGTTAGTTGCTAAAGGTCGTCCCGATATTAACGCTAAAGTAAACTTACAAATAGCTCCAATTGCGGTAATTAGTTTTATTCTTGGTGCAAATTTAGGTGGGATTGTTGGAGTTAGTTTAGCTGTTGCATTAGTGCTAGGAGTTGGCTGGACTGTTTACTGGTGGTGGGTTGCTTGTCGCAGTTTAGGCTGGTCGTTTAAACAGTTTATTGTTCCCTGCTTTATACCGATTTTATTAATTATTCCAGGTCTTCTGATTTCATTCAGTTTACCTTTACTTATTAGACCATTTACATTAATTTTGACATATCTAATCAGTATCCGGATTTTTATGCCTCAAATGTTTGGTAAATATAAAATCAAAGTTAATCAATTGCTCAAACGTGTCCAGAATTTACGTCATAATAACTAGTAATCTTAATAGAAACATGACCATGACAAACAATCCAACACCGCTGATATCTGTAATTATCCCGGCATACAATGCAGAAAAAACCATTAGAGAGACAATTGCATCGGTTTTAAATCAAACCTTTCACAACTTTGAATTAATAGTAGTCAATGATGGTTCTCAAGATTCAACTTTGGACATCGTTTCTAATATCAAAGACCCTAGATTGCAAGTATTATCCTATAAAAATGCGGGTGTTTCCATTAGCCGCAACCGGGGAATTGAAAAAGCTCGTGGTGAATTTATTTCCTTTTTAGACGCTGACGACCTTTGGACTCCAGATAAACTGGAAGCGCAATTAAAAGCTTTACAAACAAATCCTCAAGCCGCAGTTGCTTATAGTTGGGTTGACTACATCCATGAAGATGGCACGTTTTTTCATCCTGGTCATTATGTGATGATTAATGGTAATGCATACGAAAGAATATTAGTCCAAAGTATTTTGGAAAATGGTTCTAATCCTTTAATTCGTAGAGAAGCATTAACTAAGGTTGGCGGTTTTAACCCGTCATTAACACCTGCTGAAGATTGGGATATGTGGTTGCGTTTAGCAAAGCACTATGATTTTGTAACCGTACCATATGCTCAGATTTTATATCGGATGTCTTCTAATTCGGCATCTACTAATATTGTAAAAATGGAAAAAGGCAGTTTAAAATTTATTGAACACGCTTTTAATGATGCTCCGGAATCCCTTCAACACCTCAAGAAAAACGCTCTTTCAACACTTTATCATTATCTGACCTTTAAATCGTTGGAATCTCCTTCAAGTCGCAAAAACGGTATAATTGCGATGCGGTGTTTTGGGAATGCGATTAAAAACGATTTATCGACTATTTGGAAATGGCAACCCATGTCGAAAGCGTTCTTCAAAATTTTTACAGTATTGCTTCTACCTCCCGAACAATATAAAAAGTTAAAAACTATAGTTAAAAAACTTGTGATTAAAGAACCTGTAAATCAACTGCAATGAGGTTAAAGGTTGAAAATTTATGTTTAATTTTGGTTTTGTTGTAGAACAAGCATTGGGACATATTACCCATTATCAAAACTTAAAATACTGGGTAGATCGAGACACTAGTATCCAACCGAATTGGATGCCTATAGGAGAAGATAAGGATATATGGGAAAAATTGCCAGTTATCCGTAACAACTGGTCGCTGCAAGTTAGTTTGCGTACCCGCAAGCACATACAGGCGGCTATGAAGCTGCAAACTCTGGACGCATTATACTTTCATACGCAGTCATTAGGGCTGTTTTCCATCCCTTTAATGCATCGTATCCCCACGATCGTATCCACCGATGCAACACCCCTCAATCTTGATAGCATTGCTGCTGGATACAACCATAAAGTTGGCGATCGCTATTTAATTGAACGTGGTAAATTTCATTGGAATAAAAGTACGTATAACGCGGCTGCTGCAATTATCACTTTCTGTGAATGGGCTAAAAAGTCCTTGATTGCTGACTATGGCATACCTGCCGAGAAAGTTACAGTAATTCCACCAGGGGTAGATTTGCGAAAGTGGCATTTTACACCCAAGGAAAAACTGCATTCTACCGCCACAAATCCCCTACGCTTGCTTTTTGTAGGAGGAGATTTTGCTAGAAAAGGCGGTTATACTCTGCTAGAAGCTTTTCGTAACGGTTTAGACCAAGACTGTACGTTAGATATCGTCACCAAAGATATTAATTTAAAACAAGAATTAAGCGGAACCCAGATTCGGGTACATTGCGATTTAAATGCTAACAGTCAAGCTTTAAGACAACTTTACGAACAAGCTGATATTTTTGTCTTTCCAACCGAGGCCGATTGCTTTGGTATAGTAGTTTCAGAAGCGATGGCAGCAGGATTACCAGTCATTACTACTGATGTCGGACCTTTGCGCGAACAAGTAGAACATAAAGTTAATGGTTTAATTGTACCGCCCTCAGATGTCTCGGCTTTGAAGAATGCAGTCCAAACTCTCAAAAACGATCCAGCAAAAATGACCGCGATGGGTGCTGTTAGCCGTCAGATAGCCGAAAAGCGTTTTGATGCCAAACGTAATTACGATCAAGTTCTTAGCTTGATGAAAAGTATATCTCAAAAATCGCCGCAACATATTAACGCCATTCACCATGTCTAATTCACCCGATATTGCCATTTTTCTACGTTGCCTTTACGGTGGTGGTGCGGAACGAATATTGCTTAATTTAGCTCGCGGTTTCGTACAGCAAGGGCTAAAAGTTGATATGGTATTAGCAAAATCGGTAGGCTCATTATTAGAACAGTTACCGTCAGAAATTCGACTTGTAGATTTAAACGCGCAGTCAAAGTTGAGTATGCTGCCAAAATTAATTAAGTACTTGCAGCAAGAAAAACCGGCAACAATGCTTGCAGCTTTACATTATCCTTGCGAAATAGCTCTCTTGGCAAAACGCATGAGTGGAGTATCAACGCGAATAGTAGTATCAGAACACAATCATCTGTCTTTAGAAGCCAAGCGAATTCCGCAACTTTCAGCACGTTTGACACCCTTTGCAGCCAGACTTCTCTACCCTTGGGCTGATGGTATTGTCAGTGTTTCTCAAGGAGTAGCGGCAGATTTAGCCAAGGTGACTCATTTACCCCCCGAACGTATCGATTTAATCTACAACCCAGTTATTACCCCGGAATTGTTTGTCAAAGCAAAAGAATCAGTCGATCATCCGTGGTTTCAAGAGGAACCACCAGTGATTTTGGCAGTAGGAAGGCTGCATCCACAGAAAGATTATCCAACATTGCTCCGTGCATTTACTCAAGTGCGGCAAGTGCGTCCGTGTCGTTTAGTCATTTTAGGAGAGGGTCCTGAAAAAGATAATTTAAATAATTTAATCGAGCAATTAGGCTTACAGGCAGATGTTTCCATGCTCGGTTTCGTTGATAATCCTTATGCGTATATGCGATCGTCAGCAGTCTTCGTTCTATCTTCCGCTTGGGAAGGTTTTGGTAACGTGATTGCAGAAGCCTTAGCTGTGGGAACTCCAGTAGTATCTACAAATTGTGAAAGCGGACCTGCGGAGATTTTGCACAATGGTAAATATGGTCAATTAACTCCAGTAGGCGATGCTAAAGCGATGGCTGAAGCTATTTTAAGCGTACTTTCAGGTAATACCAAACAAGTAGAAACAGAATGGTTAAATCAATTTAAATTAGAAAATTGTACTCAAAAGTATTTACAGGTATTAGGTATACCAGCAAAAACAGGTCAAAGGTTAAAGGTTAAAGGTTAAAGGTACTCCCTACTCCCTATTCCCTACTCCCTATTAATAATGTTGGAATTTAAGCCTATTAGTAATCAATCTGAATCAAAATCTGTAGCTAAACCATTTGCAGAACGGGTAGTTTACTGGACAATTCTCTTGACTCCACTTTGGTGGGTGTTGGGATTACAAACTATTGTCTATCCGGTTGTGAGCGCATTTTTACTAATAGCTGGTTTAAACTTAGATAAGCTGATTAAAAAATCTTTACCAGTTTGTAATTGGGCATGGTTGGGAATGACTTTAGCCGCACTTTGGACGAATATTTTCGGGTTAGAATCAATCGGTTTTGATCCTTTAAAAACAGCGGCTACATTCTTTACCTTATTTAAAGGCTATTTTATGATTTTCGGCTGCATGACTTTACCTTTTTGGCATCGCATTAAGGTACAAACCATTGTACGGGCTGTATCGTGGATGTCAGCTAGCTATTTAATACTTTTGACAATTCAACTGCTAATACTTTTTGGTTTGGGCCCGCAAGACCATTTTTTACCTCCTTTAGCGCGTTTAATTCCGGGTGAAAAAACCAGTTTGATGGTTAAGTTTGCGGAAATTCAGCCGTTTTTTGGTATTCCTTTACCTCGGACAGATCTCTACACAGCCGATCCTCCGATTTTAGGGGTTTGCGGTCTTTTGTGTTTCTTTATGTGTTTGAGCGAAACTAACCAACGTTTACGAAAATTTGCTTTGACTGGTAGTTTTGTTGGCTTAATAATTTCTCAAAGCCGTCTTGCTTGGGTGTGTTTTCCGTTAGTTTGGATAATTATATATTGTTTTCGTAGCGGGTTGGCTCGACAAGCTTATTTGTGGGTGATATCTTTAACTTCTTTGTTTGCGGCTGGATTAAGTTTGAGCATTAAAGACTTCATCGCTTTACCTTTATCTACTTTCAATAATGCTCGTGCTGATTCATCAAAAGACCGAGAATTTATTGTAAATGCGACTATCGATGCATGGAAAGAATCACCGTGGTTAGGGTGGGGAATTGTGGAAAAAACCGCAAGTTGGGGGAATGGAGTTTTTGTACTGCCTTTAGGAACGTTTTCTTCCTATGCTCAAGTACTTTATATACACGGTATTTTCGGTTTTATCTTCTTTATTCTTGCTTTAGTTTCAACTTTATGCAGCTTTTGGAAGCCCGCTATTCAAGGAAACCCCATTTGTCAGCGTGCATTTGGCTGTTTAGTAGCTTTATATTTATTAATTCATGCCACTAATTTAACTTGGATGGCAATTTATTTTTGGTTCTTCTTTATTTGGTTAGGAGCGGTTTTATCTGAAGTACAGCAGCAACAGCCGAATGTTACCCAATGGGGAGATTTAGGGGTTAGGAGTTGGGAATGAGCAGGTAATAAATTTTGAATTTTAATAACGGATGCTTTTTCTGGATTATAAATATTTCTCTTTGTCACCCCATCTACTTATTCCCCATTCCCTTTATTTAAACAATTTACAAAACAATCAATAACTTAGGATCAATATGAATAAAATAACAGCGATCGCAATTAGACACTGGAAGCCGGTAATACTTTGGAATCTATTGGTTTTAGGCATAACTACTTATGTTGCTACAACCACACCCCGCGTCTGGAATGCCACAGCCCAACTGACGATTCCCGCGACAAATGGCAATTTGGATGCTAGTTTGGGTATTTTGGGTTCTTTAAGAAAAGATTCCAATATTTCTGCTCCCGCAGACGGTCAATTAGAAATACAGAAAAGTATTTTAAACAGCGACACTTTGATGGAAAAGGTACTTATTGCAGACCCTTTGAGAAATGATTTTAAAAATTTGCCTGCTTACAAGTCCTTATTTCAAGTTTCTGTGGATGAAAATGCTCGCATTCTAACTGTAAATACTAAAAGTTTATCTCCACAATTAGCAGAATTACGGACAAACAATCTCATCACATTATTTCAGCAGCGACTCAAAGAATTGCGTCAACAAAACCGTTTATCAAAAAGGGAATTTAGTGCAGTTGAATTAGCAGAGGCTAAAAATAATTTGTTTTTGGCACAACAAACTTTAGCAGAATTTAAGAAATCTAGTGAATTAGTGGATGCGGACGAACAAACAAAAGCAATTGTTACAACCATTGATGGTTTAACCAAAGCTCAATTAGAAGCATCATCGCTAGCAAAATACAATCAAAATCGCGTTGATACTTTATCAACTCGTTTGGGAATGTCACCAAATCAAGCAATTCGTTCTTTAAGCTTGGGTGAAAATAAAGACTATCAATTTCTCAAAGATAAACTATCACAAGTAAAAGCAGATTTAGCCCGCGATCGCGCTAAGTATACAGATGACCATCCGATAGTTCAAGAACTTTTTAAACAGCAGGAAGTATTATCAAATCAGATCCAAAGCCAAATTAATCAAACTGGTGCGGGAACGTCTATCGATACTACAGTCAGCGGTCAGGGAGAAGGACGCGCCAATTTAATTCAACAATTAATTCTCGCAGAAACTGAAGCCTCCGGTCAACAAAACCGCGCTCAACAGATACAGGCTCAAATCAATAAGCTGAACGCAAACTTAAATTTTATTCCCTCACAGCAAGCAAAATTGGCAGAATTGCAGCGAAATGTTGATGTTGCAGAAGGTGTTTACAAAGGTTTAGTTGCTCAAGTACAGCAAACTAATATCGATGTTTTTAATGTTTATCCTAATGTAGAAATATTAGATTCACCTCGGGCTGATAGCAAGCCAGTTTCTCCTAAAAAATCATTAATGCTTTTGAATGCTGCGGTGGCAGGAATTATTGGTAGTCTTGCATTAATTTTACTTTTAGAAAGACGCAATCCACTGTTAAGTCCTCAAGATTTGAAAGACATGAAATTCCCGATAGTTGTTTCTATTCCTCAGTTTAAAGGTGGGGTAACATGGGAATTAGATGATACTAAACATGAAAAATTTCAACGTCTTGCTTCAGCAGTTAGCTTACAACATTTAAATAACCGTCATCTATTAATTACTAGTGCAATGGAAGGAGAAGGTAAAACAACTGTAACTTTAGGTTTAGCAAAAGCATTAGTAGATTTAGGTTTTCGGGTATTAGTAGTTGATGGAGATTTTATTCGAGCAGAATTAACCCAAAGCTTAAATTACGCTCAAGAATTAGACAGCAGAAATGCGGTTATTTCTATAGAACCGAACTTGGATTTATTGCCTACAGCACCACAAAGCGGCAACATTGTCAAAATGGTATCCCAGGGACGCTTTCAACGAGCCTTAGCAAGTGCTGAATCTCACGCTGAATACGACTATATTCTAGTTGATACTGCTCCACTCAGCGCTACAAGTGCAACAGCATTGATGACAGATCAAATTCCGAATGTATTGTTTGTTGTTAAACAAGGGATGAGTTTTAGTAACTCAGTTCGTGATGGTTTAGAACAGTTAATGGAACATCAAGCTCAAATATTGGGTTTAGTGGTAAATGGTGTAGAAACTTCTGATAAACCTTATAGACAACGTTTAGTTAATGAACAATTAACAATGAACAGTTAATAATTGGGCAAAGGTCAAAGGTCAAAGGTGAAGAGTTAAGACCACCGGAGTTAGGAATTAATATTTCCCTTTGTCCCCTTGTCCCCCCCTACCCTTCGGGAACACATAAAGGTGAACGGGTTCACCACTTCTCTCAACGGTCGTGTTCCTCCGCACGAAAGTGGGTTCACCATCTCCCCATCCCTTATCTCTTTACTTCTTCCACTTGGGGAATTTCTACAACTAAACTATATTTTCCTTTCATCTGTTGATTGATAAAATCTTCTAAAAGTCCTACCTGCTTGGATGTCAGAGCTTCTTTACTACGAACGGTTAAGCGAATTTCGGGAGGATTGGTCAACCAATTAGTTTCAGTTTTCTCTAATTTTACTTCTCGAAAGGTCAGAGTTTTGCTGAGAAATGCTTTTTTGATATTGGCTTCTAAACGAGTTTGTTGAACTAACGATAGAAAACTCAAACTCAGGGGAATTACTAGTAGACCTGTAAGCGCGAATACCAAACCTAAAGCTTTACGTGCTTGATGGGCTGGGGTATAGCCTTTGATAGAAAAACTGACCATACATGATAAAGTAATTCCCAATAAGTTGGTCAGATAAAGTAAAGTTGCACCCAAACTGAGATCCCAATCACCCTGAGCTAAACCCAATCCAATTACGCATAGGGGAGGCATCAAAGCCACTGATATTGCCGTACCAGCTAAACTACTTTCAATTTTGGGCTGTACTTTCGCGTAGCCGCTGATACCTCCAGCAACGATCGCAATGGCTAAATCTAATAAATTGGGTTGCGAACGAGCGTATATTTCACTACCGTAGCTAGAAATACCCGATAGTAAGCCAATTATCCAAGCTAAAAAAATAGCGATCGCACTTCCTACAGCCACTGCATGGAAAGCGATGCGGAATAACTTCAAATCTCCTTCCAAAGCACCAAACGCCAACCCGCGTATAGGTAGCATCAAAGGTGCAATAATCATCGCTCCGATAATCACGGCAGCACTATTACTCAGCAAACCAAAAGCGGCGATCGCACAGGAAGCAAAAATTAAAATTAGATAGTTAGAATTAATAGTTGATTCAAGCTGTAAATTGTCTTGTAATTCCTTTAACACAAACGGGTGGACTTTGTTGCTAACCAAAACAGACAGCAGATGATTAATTTTTTTGTGCATATATTTTGCCTAACAACCGCCTAAAATAAATTGTTGCAACCTTAAACTTTTGGGATATTCTCGTAAATTACGAAATTTCCAGCCAAACATAAACATCGGGGTGCAACAATTGTTAAAAAAATCTACAATTAAGGCTATGGCAATTGAAACTGCGGTGAGTGAAACCGCCGGTATCGAACAAAATCTCAAGCAATTTCTCTTAGTACTGTCCGTATCTCTAAGCGTCGCGACGTTACCGCAAGTTTTTAGCTGGTTTCGTCAAATACCTTACACTTTATTACTAGTAATCGCCGGTTTGGGTTTGGCGTTCATTGATGTAAGGTTAGTAAATCTTTCCCCTGCATTAATCCTGGCGATTTTCCTGCCTCCTTTATTATTTGAAGCGGCATGGAATTTAAAGTGGTCGAATTTAAAACGAGATTTTTTTCCTATAACTCTTTACGCTGTAGTAGGAGTGCTAATTTCCATTATTGGTGTAGCGCTGGGCTTAAATCAAGTTGCTGGATTACCTTTAAGCACAGCTTTACTAATTGGTGCAAGTCTTTCTGCTACCGATCCGGTTTCCGTAACTGCTTTATTTCGCGAATTAGGAGTTGACAAGCGTCTCACAACTTTAATGGAAGGGGAAAGTTTGTTCAATGACGGGATGGCTGTTGTCGCTTTTGGTTTTTTGGTAGCACTTCCATTGGGAACCGCGAAATTAGGAGTACAAGAAGTTGTCTTAGAGTTAATTAGCGTTATCGGTATCGGTCTTGCAGTTGGTGGTTTAATTGGTTTTGGAATTTCCTACCTAACTCAAAGATTCGATTTACCGTTAGTAGAACAATCTTTAACCTTAGTTTCAGCTTACGGAACCTACATCATTGCCGAAGAATTTGGCGGGTCTGGTGTAATTGGAGTTGTAACCTGTGGTTTAATTTTAGGTAATTTTGGTTCCCGAATCGGCATGAACCCGCGCACCAGGGTCATTGTCAGCGAGTTCTGGGAGTTTGTCGCTTTCTTCGTCAATTCAATCGTTTTCTTATTAATCGGCGACCAAATAAGATTTTCCAACCTTGCAGACAACCTGGGAATTATCGGCATCACAATTGCGGGGATGGTGGTATCGAGATTAGTTTCCGTCTACGGTTTGGGTTTCTTTAGCAATCGCGTAGTTAATTCCGGCATTAGTTTAGCAGAACAAACGATACTTTGGTGGGGAGGTTTGCGGGGTTCGGTTTCTATTGCTCTAGCGTTGAGCGTTCCGACTATTTTAGGTAAGGAAAGAGAAGACATTATTTCTACGGTCTTTGGGGTAGTTTTATTTACTTTATTAGTACAAGGATTAACCACAAAACCTTTATTACAACGACTGAATCTTCTCGGCGATCAACCTTTGCGTCAAGAATATATGCAATTAGTAGCGCGTGAAAATGCACTGCAACGAGTTCTAAAATACTTAGATGAAGTAGATGATGAACGTCCCGGACTTGATTTAGAATTTTGTCGTTACCAAGAAGCATTAATAAAAGGAGAACTGAGTAATATATCAGAAAAAATTGGTAAATTACAGATTGAGCATCCCAGCTTACGAGCATTTGCTAGCGAACAATTACGGAATGAACTATTAGCAGTAGAAGCCGATACCTATGCCGAATTCGTGCGGAATGGTCGATTAAATCAAGAATTATCGCCTTTGTTGCAAGATGTTTTGGAAGATAATTAAATCAGGTTAAAGGTCAAAGGTTAGTTGAACTGGTTCCTAGCCTCCGGCTGGGAACCTTGTGTGAGAGGCTCTGCCTCATGTAAAATCTGGAGGCAGAGCCTCTTGAAATGCATTACAAGGTAGAACCTTGTAACGAGATAATGAGAAAAGCTCTTTTAGTTATCTGCAAATCAAGTTATTGTAGATTGCGTATCACCACACCCAGCATCTACTATCCAACTTCCTGACAATGCCAGAATTCATCGGACAACTCCCCAAACGCGAACCCGCTTGGAATGCTATATCTTCAGTGCAAAGCTTCCGACGCTACACCCAAGGAATACATTTTGATTGCGGTAATAATTCTCGTTTGACTCTAAGCATCCTTGCACCTAATTTAATTCGAGTCCGCTTTTCTCCCAATGGGGAGTTGACACCGAGACGGAGTTGGGCTGTAAATTTACCGGATGCAGAATGGAATAATGTCAATTTCGATATTCAAGAAACTGACGAACAAATAATTATCGAAACCGATAAAATCAAAGTTTGCGTGCAGCGCGATCCTTGTAAAGTAATGTGTTTTGATCAAGCTGGTAATCCTTTCGCTCACGATACAGATTTGGGGATTGGTTTTCGTAAGGGTGAAATTTCTAGTTGGAAGGAAATTACCGCAGAAGAAAGATTTTACGGTTTTGGAGAGCGATCGCAATTATTGAATCAACGGGGTAAGTGTTTAACTAATTGGACGACGGATTGTTTGGATTACACGATGCTGACGGATGAGATGTACCAAGCAATCCCGTTTTTTATGTCTTTGCGTCCAAATCTTGGTTACGGTTTGTTTTTCAATACAACTTTTTGGAGTCAGTTTGATGTCGGTGCGACGCAATTAAATACTCTACAATTAAAAACTCAAGATAGCGAACTCGATTACTATATTATTTACGGCCCCGAACCTGCAAAAATTCTCGAAACCTATACTCAGCTTACCGGAAGAATGCCGTTACCACCGCGTTGGGCTTTGGGTTATCATCAATGTCGGTGGAGTTATGATTCGGAAACGGAAGTACGAGAATTAGTCAAACAGTTGCGCGATCGCCGTATTCCCTGTGATGTGATTCACTTAGATATCGATTATATGCAGGGTTTTCGAGTATTTACTTGGAATAAACAGCGGTTCCCCAATCCTAAGAAGTTAATAGAAGAGTTATCGCAACAAGGAATCAAAGTAGTCAATATTATCGATCCGGGAGTAAAATTCGACCCAGAGGCAGATTACCAAGTCTGCGATCGAGGTTTAGAGCAAGATTATTTCATCCGTAGGGCAGATGGTCAAGTGTTCCACGGTTATGTATGGCCCGATCGAGCGGTTTTTCCGGATTTTATGCGTGCGGATGTGCGGGAATGGTGGGGAAATTTACAGCATAATCTTACGGATGTGGGTGTCGCTGGTATCTGGAATGATATGAACGAACCAGCTTTAAATAATCAGCCTTTCGGGGATTTAGAAGGTGATAAAATTACCTTTCCAATGGATGCATCTTCTGGTGGTGGGGATGATAAAACTACTTGGAGGGAAACCCATAATTTATACGGAATGAATATGGCTCGTGCTTCCTATGAAGGGTTGCAGAAATTGCGTTCTGATAAACGTTCTTTTGTGTTGACTCGTTCCGGTTTTGCAGGGGTGCAGCGTTATTCAGCAGTGTGGACGGGAGATAATCACTCAAAGTGGGAATATCTGGAAATGTCCTTACCTATGCTGTGTAATTTGGGTTTGTCAGGTGTCGCTTTTGTGGGTGCAGATATCGGTGGATTTGCTGGGGATGCGTCGCCAGAATTATTTGCTCGCTGGATGCAATTAGGAATGCTGTATCCCTTGATGCGCGGTCATTCGATGATTGGAACAAAGCGTCACGAACCTTGGGAATTTGGTCAGGAAGTAGAGGATATCTGTCGTAAATATATCGAGCTACGCTACCAATTATTACCTTACTTCTACACTTTATTTTGGCAAGCAGCAACAAAAGGTGAACCTATTTTACGTCCTTTACTTTATCATTACCCTAACGATGTTAAAACCTATGAACTATACGACCAAGTATTAATAGGTTCTTCAATAATGGCTGCACCAATCTATCGACCAGGGGTAGAAAATCGCATGGTTTATTTACCTGAAGGTACCTGGTATGATTGGTGGAGTAGAAAGTCTTATCAAGGTTCGCAACACATCCTCGTTGATGCACCTTTAGAAAAAATGCCTTTATTTATTCGCGCTGGTGCAATTATTCCTTTAGTTCCAGTAATGCAATATGCGGAAGAATTACCTGTAAATGAAATGCGGTTGTTAGTTGCACCGGGTAAAAGAGAATTTACGCTGTATGAAGACGACGGACTCACATTTGCATATCGTGATGGGATGAATTCTACTAGACAATATCGAGTTGATTTAGCAGGGAATCAAGTAGTAGTTGAAGTTGGAGAAAGAAAAGGAAATTGGAATCCTGACGAGCGTAAAGTAATTGTGGAAGTGATAGGAAAGGGAGAGCAGGAATTTATAGATGATGGTAAAGGAAGACAGTTAGTTTATCAATGATCGATAAGACGGTAGGTTGGGTTATATACGAAAACTAATTTGAATTTGTAACGAAAATCTATTTTATCGTGTCGTAACCCAACATCATAATTGTGGATAATATTGCGAGCTACTAGGTTGAGTTAGACACTAAATGTAACGAGAATTTATTTTAATCGTTTCGTAACCCAAGATTATAATTGTGGATGAATAGTAAAATACTAATAAGACAATGTTGGGTTACGGCATAAATATAAATTATTATTAAAAACATATCTTTTCGTGTGCCTAACCCAACCTACAAACTCCCCTCTCCTTCCCAAGGAGAGGGGATGGGGGTGAGGTTCCGCAAAATGTAACGAGAATTTATTTTAATCGTTTCGTAACCCAAAATTTTAATTGTGGATGAATAGTAAAATACTAATAAGACAATGTTGGGTTACGGCACAAATATAAATTATTATTAAAAACATATCTTTTCGTGTGCCTAACCCAACCTACAAACTGAATTTTCAAGCAAGTTTCTCCAAATGTGCTGATATATCGAGTTACTTTTGATAATCAAATCCCCTCCAGAAAGAAAAAAGGAGGGGAATTTTTTGCAACTATTATTTATTGAGTTAGGATGTTTCGCACAAAGCCGTGTCTGTTATCCTAGTAAATTACCAGCGATCCAGCCACGACCTCGGGTAAGCTCATACCAGCCATTGTCAACACGACCAGTAACAGTCAATGGTGTTCCATTTCTGAAGTAATTAACTCTGCCATAAGCAGTACTTGGACCACTGCGGATATTTGCTCCACCAGTAGCACTTATTCTTCTTAGCAGCGAAGTACGAGTACCACCACCAGTACCACCACCGGACGAATTATTACCATCTAGTAAATAACCGGCTATCCAGCCACGACCTCTTGTAAGCTCATACCAGCCATTGTTAACACGACCAGTAACAGTCAATGGTGTTCCATTTCTGAAGTAATTAACTCTGCTATAAGCAGTACTTGGACCACTACGGATATTTGCTCCACCAGCAGCACTTATTCTTCTTAGAAGTGATGTACGAGTACCACCACCAGTACCACCACCACCGTAATTTAAGTAACCGTTAGATACCCAATAACCATTACTGAGTTGTACCCAGCCATTGGAGTAGGTTCCAGTTGTACTAACAGCCTGTCCATTGCTTAAGTCGTAGACTTTTCCATAACTCGTACTTGGTCCTGTACGGACATTCAATCCATTACGAGCATTCACCCTCGCACTAGCTGCGGAAGCAGCACCTGAAGATAAACATATGGTAAATAAAGACAAGCAAAAACCGATAATACTCAACATCTTCATCGGATTTTTCCGACTTTGTTTCGATTTGGGTTGAGTTTGAGAATCTCTTTGCTTTCCAAGACAATTCACGAAAAATGTTAAATTATTCATGGTTCTTTTTACAACCTGGGAATTTGTACTATTTGTAACGTACTACTTATAACTATTATTTTTTCAACAACAAAACAAGGAATGTTAATATATTGTCATATTAATAACTTATATTAATTGATTAGTAATTATTCCTTTTTGCATGAGATAATTGGATTTTTTCTTTGTTATTGCTATAAAACTGACTTTAAAGATTCTTCTCGAACTCTATTTTTAAGGAAGTCTTGCCTAAATTGTGGTGTTAAAAATATGAGTTCAATACAAGTAAATACAACTATACAATAAGCGAACGAAAATGCAAATCATTTGATATTCTTAAGTCATTTTTAATGCCAATCTAATTAGCTGCTACAGATTAGTACTTTCGTTACCAAGTATTTGTATGTGTAACTTTTTACCAAGCATCATTTGTTAAAAATAAAAATAAAAATGCTGTAATTTTACCTATGCATCAGTAAAACCTCTGAGATATGATGTCTGGGATATAAATGGGAACCATTGATGATACACAAGCATCCTTTTACAAAGTCAAAACAAAAAGACGATCAAAAGCGTTGATTTTGAAAAATAATTGGGTGTCATCAAAGATAAGTTTCCGGAAATTAACACAGGTTTTATGAACATTAAGCAACTTTTTGTCTCCGGGATTAGCCATACTATTCTCCTGAGTATCGCATCCACAACAACTTTAAGTATTGCAATTCCTTCCTCTGATGCCCAAACAGCAACTCTTACGGCAAAAAAACCCACTAGCCAAATCAATCTTCGTTTAGCACCCACAACTAAATCTAACGCTCTGAACTATGCAAAATCTGGCGATCGCATTATAATCCGCAATCAAATAAAAGGTACTGATGGCTATATTTGGTACTTTGTCAAATTAGAGCAATCTGGTGTTACGGGTTGGGTAAGAGGAGATTTGATTGCTAAGCAAAACACCCAAAAAAATACTCAAACTAGCAAAACCATCACTGTTTCATCAGATAATTACAGCTTGGACAACAGGGAAGCACTCAAGCAGGAGTCGGTAATTTTACAACAGTCACAAAGTAGTTACACAAGCAATCAACAATCTCAACAAGCTTATCTACCCAAGAGAAAATACACACCTGAAGAAACGAATTACTTTAAGGAAATTGCCCTTGGTGCTGAGTTTACTACAAATCCCAGCCTCATTAGAAAATGGCAGGGAGATCTGAGAATTCAAGTAATTGGTTCTCCAACTTCTGAAGATCTTAAGACTTTGAAAACGGTAACTGATGAAATTAATAATTTGATATCTGGTATCAACCTGAAGATAGTTGACAATAGTCCCAATGTGAAAATTCATTTTGTTCCTGTATCTGAGTTTAAAAAATACGAACCAAATTATCAACCAGGAAATGATGGCTATGCTTGGGTTAACTGGAATCAAAATAATGTAATATACAGTGCTAATATTTTGATCGCAAAAACCGGAGTTAATCAAAAAGAACGCTCTCATCTAATTCGAGAAGAATTAACCCAGTCTTTAGGACTTCTTAGAGATTCTTATAAATATAAAAACAGTATTTTTTATCAACCTTGGACTGATATTAATCAATACTCCCAACTTGACAAAACGCTTATACAAATGCTTTATCAACCAGAAATTCTTCCTGGAATGACTAAATCACAAGTGGCGAACTTTTTAAAGTAAAATAATATTGTAATTAATCGGTGTTGCTAGTTATGACATATCGCCACAGCAACGCCGGAATTATTCACTAATAACTGATTTAATTCCCCTTACCTGTAGCCAGTGGTTCATCAGTACTGGTTTGCAAAACTCTAATCCGATTGTGCAATTGTTCTACAGTTTGCAAGTTAGAACGCTCTAAAGAGTAACCGAACCAAACCACGGTACCACCAAAGACGACGATTAAACTGACTATTATACTTGCCAGCATTTTTACCTGCGATCGCAAATATTTCACTTCACGAGTTTGATCTTCCCATTC
The DNA here is from genome assembly GCF_034931125.1 of Rivularia sp. UHCC 0363. Taxonomy (NCBI): domain Bacteria; kingdom Bacillati; phylum Cyanobacteriota; class Cyanophyceae; order Nostocales; family Rivulariaceae; genus Rivularia; species Rivularia sp. UHCC 0363. Next base: position 83,096 of record NZ_JAYGHM010000001.1, read on the forward strand.
TACGAGAGAATCTGTTTTGAGACGTTTGGCTTCGGGAACTAGTCCTGCTTCTACTTCTGCTGCTTGTTTAATTGTAGTTACTGGTTCAAAAGCTACCTGTTTACGTAACCAGTTAGTAATTAATTTAGGACAATTCCTTGTATACCAACGCCATGCAATAACTTTAACTGCTGGTTTGGATAATCTAGCAATTAATTTTAAGCTTCCCTTGAGGGTACGAGAACGAAACTTTTGGTCAATTAAATTAATTGAACCTATATCATAAAGACTATCTATGATAACTTTAATTGAAGCTTCTTCTCTATAGGTTAAATTTTCTAACAAAAGAAGAATATCATGCATTTTTTCTTTTTCTTTTTGCTTCCGTAATGATACTTGTGTCAAGTCGTCGGGTAATTTTATCTGGGTATTCATAGTATTTGAACTGGCAGCAGGTAGCTTTTTTTAGCTGTAACTACAATAATTTTTTCACGAACAAAGCCGAATAAGCAAGTTCAGTTTTTATAAATTAGATATTTATCTCACCAATTTAAATATAAAAAAGTTTTTGTCGAACTTTCAGCCTACTTGTTTTATTTTTAATTTTCAAAGAAAAATTCATCTAAATTAAGTATAAATAACAAAACTATGAAGTAATTATTTTTACTTAATTATTTAATTAATTGTTCGCCGTTCCCTCGGAACTGAGCCAGTAAGATAGTTTAGTTAAAAGCATTTATTTTAAATTTTATTACAGTTTTAATTCTAAAATGATTTTAAATCCGATTAACTTAAAATATTTATAGCCTCTAGGATGATTTACTTTTGTCTTCAGGGATAGATTTTTATAGTTTTTTGATTTGCGAAATATAGCGGTTTTCAGTTGAGTCGAATACATCAAGGAACCTCACCCCCTTCCCCTCTCCTTGTTAAGGAGAGGGGTGTCCAAAGAACCGGATGAGGTTTCTAATAAGCGTGAAAACTGCTATGCCTATCAAGTGATCGCATTACACAGATAAAAACCCATTCGTCTTTTTTTGCTTGCTTTGTGTAAAGTAGTTGCGAAGCAGTTTCTTGTTGCATTCACCAATCCAAATCCCCATCACAATCTTCAATCGGAGTTGTCAACCCCGATTTAATAGATTCTCGCATTCCTGGGATAGATAATAAATAAAGCGTTTCCACAATTGCAGACCAGTCTTTTTCAGCCAGCAGTATCGCATTACCGCGTTGGCAAAGCCTCTCGTTTAAAGAATCGCCTTCAATAATAATCGGTTTACCTCCCTCTGCGGCTTGGTCAATTAACTTTTGTAAATTGTTTTGGGCTTCATGTACCCGAAGGGAAGACATAATCGTTTTTTCGTTTGACTATAACTTTACTGTAGCAAAGCGTAACCCAACCGATGATATTAGAAAAATTATGAAAAACAACATATCATTGATGCGTTTGCGTAGCATCTTCCGTGGAGCATCGCATATTTTTAAACAAATTTACACGAGTATTCTCAGACGATCGCAATGTTTCTGCAAATAAAACAATCGATGGGAGCGTGTCATAAGGCAACTTTCTCGTAGTATCAAGAACACAAGGCGAACTATATCAGTATTAGTCTTTCTTTAGAGTAAAATAAAGTACATTAAGCTCACGAGTTCCTCACATTCCATTTGTATATTAGAAGTGTCGAGCAGAAGAGGCAAACATTCTACGAGAGATTTCATACAAATCTGTCCAGCAATGGAAAATTTTGTTACGTGAATTTCTCGGAATGAGACTACTGTAAATCAAAGGTAAGGTTTACCGAGATTATACAAAATCAGTAGTTTGACATAGAAATTAGTCTGAAATAAGAAAATTGATTCACTAAAAGGAGAAAGTAATTATGGCAACTCACAGAATTGCTTCGGGAAGAACCACCCCAGGTTCAACAAATTGGCAACAATACAATCCTCCAGCAAATTCTGGTGTCTATCTTGATATAGATACCACTGCTGGTAGGTTCTCTGGTACCCCTGTATACATTGCATCGATTGGCGGTAATAGCAGCCACTGGGCAACAATAGGAGCTAGCTCTATTTACTCACCAACTGCTACGGGTTTTCGTGTTTACATTAGATGGGTAAATGGAAATCCTCTTACTCCAGCACAAGCCGATCAATATAAATGGCACATGAATTGGATTGGTATGGAGAGCTAACAATCTCAGAGACTCCGCTCGCAAAGCACTATTAATACTATGTGACTGTTGAATCTACAGTGGGCTTTGCGAGTATAAATTTCCGGCGTTGCTAAATTAAGTAATAAATTATATTTGTTGACATTTTGTAGTAGATGTGGAATCTGTGTAGATATCTCCGCACTGCGGAAGTCTCATATAATGTGAAATTCCCAAATCATCCGCACGATTCAGCAACGCCAAATTTCCTCACAAGGAGACCATATTTATTATTTAACTTCAGCATTCTTGTGTTGATCAAATCGCTCTTGCTTTTCCGGTTGAACTGTAGCAATTACCGCACTCTAACCAATCCCTTTAAAATATCCCCAAAACTCAAAGATGGTGCGTGATGCTATTCTTCTTCTAACCACCAACAAAATAATCGAAGCGTCACACACCCTACAATTATCTCCCCATCTCCCCATCCCCCCATCTCCCCATCTCCCAATTCCCAATCATTCCCAAAAACCCGCTATTATATAGGCGTTAACTATAATTACCAACAGACAAGGGAAGGGAGTTGTGGAACGCTTTAATTCAAAGTTTACTCTGGTTTCGTTCGGCAATATCATGCTTTCAATTTTCATGTCTGTTGGGGTTGTAAGTGCGAATCCGAATTCACCAAATTCACCAAATTCTAATTACATTGTTGCTCAAGCTCCGACTCAGCAGAAGTTGGAACAGTTGGAGAAGCAGCAGGAAACTACGAATCAGTTTATCAATCAAACGGCTTTTCTATTTAATACGCTACTCGTTACGTTAGTTGTATTAATGATTGGGGTCATTATTGCCATATTCTTGTTAAGACGTGCGGTTTTCCGGGAAGTGACGAATTTGGTAACTGCTCGTCTCAAGGAGTTGGGTGATTTAGAAGCAAGAATCGCGATCGCTAATAAAAGGGTTGAGAAACTGATTGACGAAGCGGAAGCTGTTGTCGATGAGTTAAATAATGAAGCTAAAATTTTAAGTGAAGATATTGGTGGTAAGCAAGAAGGTTTATCGCTGCTGGTTGCGGATCTATCTGCGTCGAAGCAACAAGCTTTGTCGGAAATTGAATCGCAAATCCATGTTTTTAAGCAAGCGTTGAGTCAACTGGATGCAGAATTTACTGCTCAACTAACGGAACTTCAGGTAAATGCTCAGCAACAAGGTAATTCGATTGTTCAAAATTTGCAACGGTTGAGTACTGAATTCATCCCGCAGATTGAGGGGTTACAATCGGATGTTTTGCAACAGAAACATCATGTGGTGGAAAATCTCAAACAGTCGCAGGTTGATTTTGTTAGTCAGTTGAAGGAACTTCAATCAGCAGCAGAACAGCAGCGAGATTTGATTTTGGTTTCTTTACAAAGTCTTTCTGCGGAATTCAAACCTAAATTAAATGTACTGCAAACGGATTTACAGCAACATAAGGATTTAGCAGTAGAAAACCTCAAGCAGTCGCAAACCGATTTTACCAACGAGTTACAGCAACTGCAATCGGCAACGCAAGCGCAGCAACAGCAGGTATTACAGAATTTACAGCAGTTAGAATCGAATTTCACTCCGCAACTTACAGCGATTTTGACTCACGTACAATCTCAAAAAGATGCGATGATCGAAAATTTGAAACTTTCTGAGAATCAGTTTGCATCTCATGTTGCTCAGCTACAGGTTGATTTGGAAACCCAAAAAGACGGAACTATCCAAAAGTTTGCGGGAACGGAATCCGATTTTGTGACTCAGTTGTCCCAACTCCAACAAGATGCTCAACTTTATCGCGATGCAATTGTACAGAATTTACGAAAGTTAGAAGCCGATTTTGCACCGCAATTAGATGATATTGAAGCAGAAGCGAGAGAAAAAGCTTTACAGCATAAAGATGTTGCTCTACAAAATTTAGAACAATTACGATCGCAAATCACCACAGAATTACAGCAAGCGCAAAACTTAATTCAACAACAGGTTAATTCAACTCAAAATAATGTAGTTAATCTCGAAACTTCCACAACTGCGGAACTTACAGAATCGCGATCGCAAATTCAACAGCAAAGACAGCAAACCCTACAAAGCTTGTCCCAACTGGAAACAGAATTGCGATCGCAGTTTGCTGTTTTACAATCTGAGGTACAATCTCGCAAGGATTCGGCTTGGGAATCACTACAAAATCTGGAAGCGGAAGTTAATTCCAAAATTTCAACTTCTACCGACGGTGTACAATCTCAGCAAAATCAAACTTTAGAAAGTTTAAGAAAATTAGAAAATACCGCTCGCGAACAGCTAGAATCCTTACAATCGGAAATTACTGCTCGCAAAGATTCTAGTTTGGAAAAGTTGGATAAATTGGAATCTACCTTGAGCGAACAATTACATTTAGTACAATCGGATGCAATAGTTGAGAAGCAGCAAATATTACAGAAGCTATCCGAAATTACACCCACCGAGATTGCCGCTTCTGCGGTTGGGGAAATCTTACAAAAGCTAGAGAAAGTAATTGAACCGATAGAAAAGCTCAAATCAAATCATCCGCAGTTATTTGTTAACGTCGATGAATTTGTTACTCAAGGTAACGAATTATTTGCAGTTGGGAATTACCAAGAAGCGATTGTTGCTTATAATCAAGCTTTAGAAGTACAGCCAGATAACGCTCAACTATGGTATCAAAGAGGTTTAGCGCTGTGGGAATTGAAACAATTTGAAGATGCGATCGCAACATTCGATCGAGTATTGGAAGTTGATCAAAATCATGTTGATAGCTGGTACCATCGTGGTTTAGCGTTGATGGAAATCAAGCGTTATGAAGCTGCAATTACCGCTTTTGGTAAAGTTGTGAAAAAGCAGCCGGATAATGAAAAGCTATGGTTTGTTTTGGGAATGAGTTTAGGAAGAATCAAGCGTTATGAAGACGCAATATCTGGCTTTGATCGAGCATTAAAAATTAAACCAGATTATCATCAAGCTTGGGTAGATCGGGGTGTAATTTTAGGAAAATTGCAGCGTCACGAAGATGCATTTCAATCTTTTGATAAAGCTGTAGAAGTAGAACCAACTGACGGTGTAGCTTGGATGAATCGGGGTTTGGCTTTGGAAATGTTGCAGCGTAACGAAGATGCTGTTGCTTCTTTTGATAAAGCGATTGAATTTAATCCGACTCCTAAAGCTTGGGATAAGCGGGGTTATGTTTTAATTGAATTAGAAAAGGATGAGGAAGCGTTGAGTAGCTTCGATAAAGCTTTGGAATTAGATGAAAACTACGCTAGCGCTTATTACAATAAAGCAATTTGTTACAGCTATCAAGGAAACGTAAATGAAGCTGTGGAAACTCTACAAAAAGCGATTAATTTGCATCCGCAGTACAAGCAAGATGCTGTTAATGACCCGGATTTTGAAGCAATTGCAGAAGATGAGAAGTTTAAGGAATTGGTAATGGGTAATGGGTAATTGGTAATCTAGTATTTCGTAGGTTGGATTAAGCGCACGAAAAATAATGATGCTAAAGAAGAAATTTAGCGGTGTAACCCAACATTTTAAGCTGAGAACGAGGCATTTAAAAAAACCGCAGAGACGCAGAGGACGCTGAGAAAAGATCTAGAGAGGGTAAATTAGCTATTTTTACTTAATTAAGTTAGCGCGGCTTCTTTTTTTTGCTACAAGTGTTATTACTCAAGTTTACTTTCAGTTAATTGTATAAAATCAATGTAATTATTAATGAAGCTAATACAAATAACCCTTATTTTTAAAGGTTTTAGTTTCAGTACTGAATAAAGATATTGAAAAATTTTTTAAAAATTATACAAGCTGGGGTAGGAAGCATGGGTAAGGCAATTGGAATTGATTTGGGTACCACCAACTCGGTTGCAGCATTTAAGGAAGCTCAAGTTGAAGTTGTGACTGCGAATGAGAATACACCACCAGATAGAAAGCTAACTCGTTCTGTGGTTGCTCTACAGCAAGATAATTTGATCGTGGGAGATAAAGCATATAACCAATTACGAGCGGAACCGGAAAATGTGATTGTTTCGATCAAGCGGTTGATGGGTCGTGGTTTTGGCGATTCGGCTGTGCAAAAACAACTGTCGGAAATTGGTTACAAAATTGCTCAACCTGCCGAAGGGACAGATAACAGTGTTGCGGTTTGGTTGGGAGGAAAGGAATATTCGACCGAAGATATTTCGGCGGAAATTATCAAGAAGGTGGTGCAAAATGCGCGAGATTACTATGAAGAAATTGGTAAAGCTCAAGCGATCGACCAAGCAGTAATTACTGTCCCAGCTTATTTTAACGATAAACAGCGTCATGCTACCCGTACTGCTGCACTCAAAGCTGGAATTACTCCTTTGGAATTGTTACCCGAACCTACAGCAGCAGCTATCTCCTACGGTTTTTCACCGGATAGCGAAGATGTAAAAACAATTTTGGTGTATGATTTTGGCGGTGGAACTTTTGACGCTTCTCTAATTACAGCCGCAGGTACTCAATTTATCGAACAGGGGAAAGCGGGTGATTTGTGGTTGGGAGGAGATGATATTGATTCTCGAATGATTAATCTTGTGAAACAACAGGTTGCTCAACAGGAACAAATTAGCGATATTGATGGGTTGATTGCAAAAATGCCCCATTACGCAAAAGTTCGATTTAATGCAGACCTGAAAATTGCTGTAGAACGTGCCAAAGTTCAGTTAAGTATTACCGATGTCGCTCGAATTGAACCTGCGAGTATGTTATTGGATGATTTGGGACTAGCAATTCCGATTGAAGTAGAAATCACCCGCAAGCAGTTTGAAGAAATTATCGCGGATTTAGTCGAGAGTTCGATCGCAATTTGTCATCAAGCGCTGCAATATTCCGAATATACTGCCGATATGGTTGATGTTGTGCTTTTGGTGGGTGGTTGTTCCCAAATTCCCTACGTCCAAGATCGTGTTAAAAAAGCTTTTGGTGACAAAATTGTAGTCCATCCCCGTCCGATGTATGCGGTGGCTGAAGGTGCAGCGATGGTTGCAGCAGGAATGATTGAGAAAGTAACTACAAGTTCCCGCGATTATTATATCCAGTTGGTAGATGATAAATATCAAGTTATTCGCCGAGGTGATATTTTACCAGTCACGACCAGTCATACTTTTAAAACTGTAGCTGACGGACAGCGTTTGATTCACTTTAGATTTTTTAGCCCCGACGAGGTTCGCGGTGAGGATGAAAGTATTGGGGTGCTGTGGTTGGGTTTAGAACAGAAGTATCCCGCAGGAACGGAAATTTTGGTGAATTTGTATCTCGATGAAAAAAACAGCGGTTTGACGGTACGAGCGACTTTAAAAAATGATACCTCGGTAAGCGTCAGTCATACCTTTTCTCGCGGTAATTCAGATGAGAAAATTTATCAAGACTTAGAAACTGCGATCGCACAGTTGAATAACCAGTCTCTCACAGAGTTCGGAGTTGAAGAAGCGTTGCGTTTATCGGTACCAGTGGTACAGTTAGCGAACGGGATTATCGACCACAGGAGTGGTGAAGAACGCATCGATTTACGCGAACGTGCAAAAGTAGACCTGCAAACATTTCAAGCATTAATGTCGAAAGAACGACTCGAAGCTGAATCCAATGTGAATCAGTGCGATCGCATTGTTGAATGCGGATTTATGATTCCTCAACCGCAGCAGTTAAGGTTGCAACAACTATCTGAAAATTTGCAGGCTGCAATTAACAGTAATAATATTTCTCAAATGCAGTCTCTGAATGAAGATGCAGCTAGGGAGTTAAAGAATTTAACCCCGGAAGCCCAGCTAATTCAAGCGTGTTTATTTGCGATCGAACAAGCTCAGACAGTGGAACCGACTCAAGCAAATGCCATGTTAGAAAAGTTCTATCGGATGCTTGATGTTTGGTCTAAGGGTAATGAACGTGAAGCAGATCGACTTTGGCAGGAATTACAGCCGGATGTTAACCGCTGGATAGATATGGAGTTGTCCAGCCATACTATTGCTACCGGGTTAAAGCGATGATTAAGCTCAACTGTCCTGTATGTGAATATCCGGAGATAAAAGGTAATATTTGTCATAACTGCGATACTGATATTTTATTAATTCGGAGGCTGCAAGAGCTACCCTTAGTAGAAAAATCCGATTCAATTAAATTATTGATATCTAAGGTAATCATTCTTCTATTAGGAATGGGATTAGCTATATTATGCAGCTATATTTTTGTTCAACCGATTCATTCGGTGGTACTTACTCCTATTTCGCTAATCGAGGGAGCAGGGGGAGAAGGGACTAACCCGCAATTTAAAGCACCAGAAAACTATATTAAGGTTGCAACTGCAAGGAGGACATTTGATGGCTTTCCTGACCAGTTTTAAAGATTTAAATCAAGCTTTAAAGCAAGTAGAAGCAGCCGAAAAGCTTGCTAAAAATAAGCAGTTACAACAAGCGATCGCAATAGCTCAAAAGTTGATTGCTACTTGGTACGAACAGCCGAGTTTTCATCAGCTTTTGTTGCGTAAATTGTTTTTAGAAAAGGATTTAGACAAGCTTGAGCAGCAATTGAAAAAATGGCGTAAACAGTTAGCGCAAGCAGATAAATTAATTGCTCATGCTAAAATCCTGCTGGAGCAAGATACTGGAAATCCTTTAGAAACAAACCATCTGAGCAACGCGATCGCCCAGTACGAACGCTGTAGTAAAATTATCTGTGATGCTACGGTTTCGCAAGCTATAGATAAATATCAACAAGAATTAGCAATTAGAGGACAGTTTAAAAAAATAATTGTCGAAGCAGAATTACAAACAGAAAATCGGTTTTTCCAAAATGCGATCGCAACTTACCGTCAAGCACAACAGCTTTATATTACCGAAGCATTAACAAACGCGATCGCAACTTGTGAAACTCACATTAAACAGGAACAAGCTTACTCCCGTACCTTAGAATCGGTTAATCAAGCTCGGAATGCAGGAAAATTAAAAACTGCGATCGGGTTGTTGAGTTCAGCTTTAACAACTTTTCCTCGCTCCGATGGAATCGAATTATTAAAGCAATTACAAACTACGCTCCAGAGTCGAGAAAAATTCCGTTCTGGACTCAAGGCTGAAAAATCGGGTGATTTTAAACAAGCTGAAACCTTGTATCAAGCTGCTTTAATGCTGTGTGATTCTACAGAATGTAAAATTCGTTTGGTAATTGTGTTAATTAAATCTCAAGATTGGGTAGCAGCACTGAATTACTTAGAAAACCTACAGATTGAACAAGCCGCTTATTTACGAGGGTTTGTTCGGGCTAAACAAGGTAATTTTCAGGCAGCAGAACGGGAGTGGCAAGCTTTACCTGGAGAGAGAATTCAGGCTCAAAGGGAAATTCTGCTTTCCTATTCTCGACAGCAAAAATTACTAAATTTACAGAATATTGAGCAGTTAGTTAAGCAGAAAAATTTGGAATCTGCGAAAACAGCCAGTATCGAATTTATCGAAAAGTTTGGTTCCAACTCAGTAGTTGAAACTAACTTAAACGAACATATCCAGCCATCTATAGCAGCGTCATTATGGCAAGGTTGCGACTGGGGAATGATTGCGGATATTGAAAAAGCGTGGATTGAAGCACCCAACATAACCAATTTACATAATTGGATGGTAGCAGTATATTACCGCGCTCGTAACGAGACTCCAATCCAAATAGAATCTGTAAAACATTTAATTGTGGCTTTATCAACAGCATTAGCAAACTTACATAACGATACGTCTCTCAAAGATTTGCCTTGGATGCTAGAAGCAGTTGACTTAGAAACAGTATCTAGGGAATTGAAACAGCGATTGTCAGATATGATAGACAGTTTTAAAGATCAAAATATTAACGAGTACTTAGAATTGCGCGATCGCTATCGTTTGGAAACAGTAGCTTTAAACCTGATGGGTAATCCACCCTCATGGGGAATGAAAGTAAAACAACTGTTGATTACACCAGGTTGTCACAGTCGTTATTTAGATTCGTGGAGAAATATTTTAGTCGATGGAATAGATAAACAAGAGATATTGCGATCGCTTTACACTCCTTGGGGGTTAGCGGTTGCTGCTTGTGTGGAAGGAGATATCCAAAGAGCGATTCAACTCAAACCCTCGAATCAAGCCGTTCTAGGGGAAACATTTGCGCGTGAATTTGTAGCTTACCATGAAGGTTGCGAGCAGTTGAAACGAAAATGGCAAAGTGCGATCGTTCCTTTGAGTGAAGCTAAAACAGCGATCAAAGCGAACCGACAATGGGAACAAGAAATAGATAAACTTTGCGGATTGCAGCGTCAAGAGATATCAGAATTAGCAGAACATTTAGAATTTGCTCAATTTTGGTATGGTTTATTAGGAAGTCAAGCGGCTAAAAGTTATTTAGTTGAATATAAAGCACAAGAAATCCGCGAGAAACTAACTAATCAACAAATTTCATCACAACAAGCTTTAAAACTACTCAAAGAAATTAAAAAAAATGACCTGAAAAATCCTGTTGTCATTGATTTAATTGAAAGAATTGAATATAGTCAAGAAGTTGCAGAAATCGAGCGGCTTTTCAATAATCAGCGGTATGATGAAGCAGTTAAAAAAGCAAAATGCTCCCAGCAGCAAGTCAAGTTCTCAGTAGCTAATTTTCTAATTGAACATTTAATTAATTCAGTTGACAGAGAATTAGCCGATTACCAAATTATCCAGCAGCTAGGACGATGGGCTTATGAAATTTGTCCCGATGAACCAGCTTTTCAAGAAGTGTATCGTAGTTTAAAAATAGGTTATTAAAATAATTACCAATTCCCAATTCCCAATTACCCATTACCCATTACCAATTCCCAATTACCAATTACCCATTCCCAATTCCCAATTACCTATTCCCAATTTACTAATATTTATGGAAAAGAATCCTTATTTAATTCTCGGAGTATCACAAGCAGCATCAAAAGCGGAAATTACGAAAGCTGTAGCCGCAGCGATGAAAAGCAAGCAATATCCTGTTGATGTAATTGCCAAAGCTCAAAGAAGTTTAATGAAGCCCAAGGAACGCATTATAGCCGACTATTTATGCACGATATTACCTACAGTTAAACGCTTTAAATACAGCGATTTATCAGCTTTAGAAAAAGCCCAACCAACATTAATATTACTATCAGAATATGATGGATTAGAAATGGCGATCGCGAAAGCTGTCCAAGAGGAAAGTTTAGAAAAAGAACCATTAACAATATCTTTATCGGAATTACTAACTGGAGGTATATCAGCCTGTAAACAAAAACGCTATCCTAAAGCCATTAAATACTTGGAAGAATACTGCGAAAAATCTCCAGATTGTCACAGCAAAGATTATGCTCAAGCACAAGTTTGGTTAGTCAAAGCCTATCAAGTCACCGGACAATTACATAGAGCATTTGCAGTATGTCAGCTTTTAACCGCTAATTCCAATCCCCAAGTACAAGCTTGGGCAAATAAATCATTGCAATTGCTATCTAAAAAGGCTCCAGCGTTAGTCAAATAAGTTTGTAACATTCTGGTTCTCTGGTCTTTGGTTCCCAGACTCCGGCTGGGAACACAGGTTTGGAGGCTCTGCCTCAAATTACCACAACTTCTAAACTTAGTTTATTGTATAAAAAAATGAAATTTAATACTTTATTTAATCGTATTTCCACCATTCAAGATAACAGCAAAACCAACTATATAATTGACGAAGATTTGCGCGACTCAATCATCCAAGCGCTCGGCAATTATCAAAAAGATAATGTACTATTACAACAATTATTAAGAGCAGAAAAAACTCAAGCTAACGCTGACACAGAAGATTTATTTTTAGAACTATTAGAAGTTAGTGATGCATTAAAAGCATTACTCGATTACTTAGAACAACCCGACCCCAGCCCGGAATTTTTGCAGCGTTTACCCAGGTCTATAGGAGCCGTCCATCGCAAATTTATGAGCGTACTGCAAAAGCGTCAAGTATTACCAATAGAACTCGAAGAAACACAACTTGATTTCAATTTATGTCGGGTAGTTGACCGGGAATTAAGAACTGATATCCCCGAGCAAACTATTACTAAAGTCGTGCGTCGCGGCTTCTTTTGGGGAGGAAAAACGCTGCGTCCGGCTGAAGTAATTACGTCTAAAACAGATGCATAATTTACGAGTATGGTGTGTCAAGAAGGTAAACATAATTAAATCTAATATAAAACCTCACCCTCAATTCCTCTCCTTATTAAAGAGATGGAAGCTGGAGATAAGATGAGATTTTATATTTAAATTCGCCGAATAATTAAATCAGATTTCTGTATAAAATCATATTTTTTTCAATCATGGATTTAACACAATTGATGTTGATACTTGCCACAGTAGTAGGTGTAGTAGACGGAGAAACAATTAAGGCTAAAAACAATCATGGGGAAACAGCAACTGTAAAGCTTGCTTGTATTGACATACCCGCTCAAAAATACCGTAGAGATGCAGCAACTCAAAGGTTGAAACAGCTTTTAGTGCAAAACAGTCCCGTGGTGATTCGATTTGCAGATACTTCTAAAAATGACCAAATTGTAGGGGAAGTATTTTTAAATAATCAATCGATAAATCTGCAACTGGTAAAAGAAGGTAAAGTTGTCGTACATAAAGCATCTGTAGAAAAAGATTGTTATGAAAGCAGAACCCAGTATTTAGTAGCAGAAGCAAATGCTAAACAAAGAGGGTTGGGGTTGTGGGAAAAATCGCGATATGTGATGGATGGGAATAAAAATAAATAGAATTTTTCCAATTTACCTGCGGTAAATCTTTCTCTCTCCTTGGTAAGAGGATGTTTTAAAAGTATCTGGCGGTTAAAACCGCTATTACACAGGCAAAGTCCACCTGCGTGGACTAATTAATTTTAAACCCGTGGAGACGGGTTTTGTTTGTGTAGATGCGGTTTCAACCGCCGGATAAAGTATTAAATTAGACTTCTGAAGCATCCTCTAAGAGTGAAGTAAAATCTATGTTTTCCAACTTTCGGGAATTGCGGATAAATAAACTGTATTAAAATTTATGTATACCAAATACCTCAATATTTTTACGTAAAACCTTAAAATAGGAATGTTTAGCCAATTTTTGATATTTTACATTCTTCAAGATTAATCCCAAAATTATTTTAAGTAGTAGAGATAACATATATGGGAGAACATCAATCGGCTACAGATGAACGCTTTCTAGTTTGCGGTTTGGGAGGATTAGGACAGCACTGTGTAGTTGCGCTCAAACAATTCGGTGTGAAAGTTGTGGGAATTGAGTTGGTACAGCCAAACAGTTGGAGAATTCCTGGTGTAGATAGTTTACTTGATGAGTTAATTATTGGTGACTGTCGTGATAATAGCGTGTTTAAACGTGCCTCAATCGAACTTTGTCGCGCTGTCATTATTGTAACTAGTGACGAACTAATTAATGCAGAAACTGCGATCGCGGTTAGACAACTTAATAAAAAGGCTCGTTTGGTAGTTCGTTCGACGAAAGAAAACTTAAATCAACTTTTAGAGGAACATTTAACCAATTTTGTTGCTTATGACCCGATTCATTTATCCGCAGCATCTTTTGCTTTAGCAGCGTTGGGAGGAAATTCGTTAGGGTATTTTAATTTAGATGGTAACTGGTTGGGAGTGTTTCAGTGTAAAGTTCGTCATGGAGATAATTTTCACCGTCGTCAACTGTTTGAGTTAAATTCGAGTTCGCGGATGTTGCTTTGTTATTTACCAAATAACGATGATAGCTTTAATTACTTTTATGATTGGGATTCGGAAACAGTCATTCAAGATGACTCAACTCTGATATATGTAGAACCAATTGACAGCAATCTGTCCAAACAGCAAAAAAAATTGGTTAATAACAGCCCGAATAAAAAACGTAGATGGCAACCAATTGATGTTAATAAAAAGCTTGTAGAATATTGGCATTCCGGTTCACAAGTTCGTCGCGTAGTAATTGTTTCAGCTTTCGTTACTCTTATTTTAGCTGTGGTGGGAACCGTTCTATTTGACTTTTTAGTTCAGAAACCTACTACCGTAAATCCGTTTTACATTACAATTAGTTTACTATTAGGTGGATATGCAGATTTTGTATACGGTGTACAGACAAAATCTTTAATTACACAATTTTTAGCCTTAGCATTGGGTGTAGCTGGAACTGCGTTTGTCGGTGTATTATATGCTTTAGCTACCGAAAAACTTTTATCTACCAAATTTTTATTTTCCAAACGACGTACTGAAGTTCCTGAAGAAGACCATATAGTAATTATTGGGATTAAAAGAGTTGGTAGTAAAGTCGCAAAAATATTACAGGAATTTTATCAACCTGTAGTTGGAATTGTTTTAGAAGACGACTTAGATACCAATCAAATACCCAATATAACTTTATTTGAAGGTGCTTTAAACGAATCTTTGGATAAAGTAAATCTTTCTACAGCCAAGAGTATCATTGCTACCTCAGAAGACGAAATGTTGAATGTGGAGATAGCGTTAAAAACTAGAAAACTCAACTCCAAAAGTAACTTGGTAATTCGGACTTTCGGACAGCGGTTGAGTGAAAACTTAGCTCAAATATTACCCAACGCTCAAATTATCTCAGCCTATGCAGTTGCATCAGAAGCCTTCGCTGGAGCCGCATTTGGTGAAAACATTCTCGACTTATTCCGGCTCCACAATCAAACAGTTTTAGTCACCGAATATCAATTTAGTGAAGTCGATACTTTAAATGGCTTAATGCTTTCAGAAATTGCGTATGGTTATGGAATCGTACCAATTTTGTATCAAAAACTACCTAATATTGGGGAATTAATGCCTAAAGAATACCGAAAAATAGAACCAGGAATCCGTTTAGTAGTACTCGCAACCATCGACGGATTAAAAAGAATGGAAGCAGGGAGAATTGGTATTTATCCCAAACATTGGCAAATAATAATTGAAAGTGCAATGACCGAAGAAGCCAAATTTGAAGGTGCAAATCAAATTCACAAAATTTCCAACTATCCTCTTGATAAAGCTAGAGAATTAATTAATCATTTACCGCAAATTTTGCCAGTACCTTTATATAAATTGCAAGCGCAACATTTGATTAGAGTTTTGCAAAAGCATCAGGTGATGGCTAGGTTGAAGAAGATTGGGGGAGATGTTAAATCCCCGAAGCCCTCAGACTAGAAGTCTGGGTCTACAAGAACAAAGCCCACCTGCGTGGGCTATATCTTAGTGAATCTTTGTAAGAAAATGACGTTCTTTTTCTTCGAGTTTTTACTATAGAGTAGAACAAGAAAGTTAAAAGTAGAGCAGTCAAAATTTACCTTTATGCAAGAATAACGTTGAAAGATTAGAGGGGAGAGGGGAGGACAAGGAGACAAGGTGAAATTACTCTTAACTCCTAACTCCTCACTCCTAACTCCTAACTTTTCTTAAACAGTATCGCTTCGGGTTAGCTGACGCTCAATAGTTTCAATAGCTGCATTCAGCGCAGCTAATCTAGCTTCTACATTATCTCTCATAAATTTGAGAAACTGTAATTTGTTCTCTCGATGTCTTTTAGTAGAAAAGCTGTCAGTACCGCAGCAAGAATTCATCCAAAAATCAAACATAATCATTACCTAAATTAAAATTACCTCTATTTATATTTTGCCGCGATTTTTTTAAATTGGGGAGTTAGGAATTAGAAGTTAAGAGTTATCTTCTCCTTATCCCCCCCATCCCCTTGTCCCCTCATTTCCCACGATCAAATCGAACGATCTAAATTATAAGCGGCGCTAATCAATGCTAGATGTGTAAAAGCTTGGGGAAAGTTTCCTAATGCTTCACCGCTTGTACCCGTCTCTTCTGCATACAGTTTCAAATGATTGGCGTAACTTAACATTTCTTCAAATATTAATCTTGCTTTATTTAAACGTTCCGAATCTGCTCTTCCCGCACGAGTTAAAGCTTCTACTAACCAAAATGTACACAAATTAAAGCTTCCTTCTTCACCATCCAATCCGTCGCTGTAGTCTTCGGTGTTGTACCGGAATACTAAACTGTTGGATAAAAGCCCACCTTCTTGTGGCGATCGCATTATTGCATCGATCGTTTTTAACATTCTGGGGTCGGTGGGTGACATGAAGAATATCAAGGGCATAATTAGATTACTAGCATCTAAGGTATTGCTGCCGTAATACTGCACAAAGGCTTGTTTTGATTCACTCCATCCCTTGGACATGATATCTAAATATATTTGATCGCGAACTTTCAGCCATTTTTCGAGATTTGCGGGAAACGAACGTTTTTGGGCTAAACGCAAACCGCGATCAACAGCTACCCAACACATTAATTTTGAATAAACAAAGTCTTGTTTTCCGTCTCTGGTTTCCCAAATACCGCTATCTTGTTTCTCCCAATTATCACAAACCCAATCAATATATTTACGCAAGTTAACCCAAGTATCGTAGGATATTGGCGTTCCATATTTATTAAAAAGATACACTGCATCCATTAACTCGCCGTAAATATCCAGTTGCATTTGATTGTAAGCACCGTTACCGATCCGAACTGGAGATGAACCCTTGTATCCTTCTAAATGGTCTAAAATTTCTTCTTTAAGGTCTTTCCTACCATCAATACCGTATACTATCTGCAATTGCGAATCTTTTTCTAAATGTGACGGACAAAGCGATATAATCCAATTGATAAACTGCCCTGCTTCATCTGTAAATCCAATTCGCATAAACGCATAAATGGTAAAAGCAGCATCGCGAATCCAACTGTAACGGTAATCCCAATTACGCTCGCCACCTAATGATTCAGGTAAACTACAGGTAGGTGCTGCTATAATCGCTCCCGTAGGTTCATAGGTCAGCAATTTCAACGCTAACGCCGAACGCTCTACAGTTTCGCGCCATCTGCCTTTATAGGTACACTTAGAAATCCAGCGCCGCCAGTATTCTATAGTATGCTCAAATATCTGCGTAGTTTCTTCTGGATTCAATGGTAAACCGCAACCTTGTTCGCAATCAACTTCGCGCAAGATAAATACTGCCGATTCTCCCGCAGCCAAACTAAACTCGGCAAAAACGCCTTTGTCATCCTGCTTAAGGGGGATATCAGTTAGCAATCCTAAGTTTAAATCCGATGACTTGAAAATCACCCCACCTTCACTAAGCTGGGTTTCGTGGCGATCGCGAGCATAATTAAAAGCAGGGTAGCACTCCATGCGAAACTTCATGCTGCTCCGCACTCCAGTCACCCGTCTCACCAACCAATGGTAGCCTTTATCATCGGGGGATAATCCCACAGGCATAAAATCTACCACTTCCCCGACTCCGCAATCTGCCAGAAAGCGGGTTACTAAAACATTAGTTTCGGGCCAATAAAATTGTTTGTGAGTATTATTGCAAAGTGTAGGTGAAATACTGAAATGTCCGCCTTTATTCTCATCGAGTATACCAGCGAAAACGCTCGGTGAATCATGTCTAGGGTAGCAAAACCAATCGATTGAGCCATTCTTCCCCACCAAAGCAGTGGTATACATATTACCGATAATGCCGTAATCTTCGATTGGTTGATAACCCATAATAATAATTCGTAGTTCGTAATTCGTAATTAATGGTCTATGCTTTTGTTAGATACAGTTAAGTACACTGTAACGAATCATTGTACTATTTATTCTTAATGCCGATGCGAAATTTTCATAGCTTCATTAAGTGTTGCTTCGGGGTTTTCTTGGTTCGCACGTTGAATATAATTAAGCTTTAATTCTTCTAA
Organism: Rivularia sp. UHCC 0363; assembly: GCF_034931125.1. Taxonomy (NCBI): domain Bacteria; kingdom Bacillati; phylum Cyanobacteriota; class Cyanophyceae; order Nostocales; family Rivulariaceae; genus Rivularia; species Rivularia sp. UHCC 0363. The sequence continues at coordinate 101,006 of NZ_JAYGHM010000001.1, forward strand.
TAGATTAGAAATCAAAGGTTGAAGCTCTTGTTGAAGTTTCTTATCTTGCAATTGTTTGCGTAAAGCGACTCGGAAACTTTGGGTCAAATTCTCGAATAGTAAACGTCCATGTTGGTCAGCATAGGAAGAAGCCAAGATTTCATAAGCAGTTCCAGCGATATAATCCGCTAATTGTTCGCTGATTTCTGCAGGAATTAAATCTATTCCCGGTATATTTTGCAGTACTTGATAAAAATCCGATTCTTGCAAAGCACTTTTGAGACTGTGTTGTAAAAATATTTCTACATCTGGCTGAATTTCTGGTAAAACTTTGTAGACAACTAATTCTAATATTCGGTCGGTAATAGTATCAAAGTTATCAACTCGACCAACTTTTAGATAGCCTTTTGGTTGCAGTAAATAACGTGCTGCGTCTCCAGATTTGATTGCATCTTGAGTTTGATTAATTAACCGTACTATAATAAACATTGATACGCGGTTAGCAATATAAACTACTGGTTCATAGGTAACTTGTGCTAAGATCCGCTCTGTATTCACATAACTTGATTTGTGCAACTTGACCGCAACGGGAATAACTCGTAACCATTGCCATTTTGGCAGTAAAAATAATCCATCGTACCAGTTTCTTAAAATTACATCCCACCAACTAATATTTGATTCTTGTCGAGAAACCAAGAAGCTTCTAACTAAAAGTTCAAAGGTGAAGAAAATTACAAATCCAATATCAATTAACCAAAATTTATCGATAAATTGACCGTTTTCATCGACAACACGGTAATAGTTAACTTCAAGTAACGGACGAATTTTACTATCAAAGAAAGATAACGCTTCCTTAGAACCAACTTGATTAAAATAATCTTGGCTCCAAAACTGAGTAATCGCATCTTTAGCTGATAAAGTATCCATATGGTATTCCATTCGCCGGTTCAATGTGGCAAATGTACTAAATTTATTTGCAGATAAAAAAGGATTTTCTGTCAGTATATCCATGCTTTGTTGGCGTAAATTGACAAACAGCGAAGTTGTAGAATTAGCCTGTAAACCATTGTTTTGAAGATGGCTTTCTAATGTATTAACTGTATTTAAATAGCGCTGAGTAACCGGATGTGGTTCTATACTTTTAACTGCATCGTAAATAGTTATGGAGGGAATATGCTTGAAATAAATGTCTCTTAAGGGAATGTAGGTGAGGTTAAATAGTACTAACACAAGGTTAATCACTGCAATTACAGCAATTAAATTTTTCCACCAATTACTTTTTGGTTGATATTGCTCGAAAGTCATCTGCGCCATTTTGAAACATTTTTGACAACTTTCTGAGTTTAACAAATAGTATTTATTCTACGGTTATGGTTTTTTCGTAATTATTGCTTATGCATTCGCGGAACCTGTATTCCAAGAGCTATCATTAATGTTGCCATGTATAATGTCAGTGATAACCACAATAAATGATTGTTCTGAAAGTACCAAGCTATACCTGCCATAGGGGTAAATCCCAATCCCAAGGCAATCAAGGCAGAATTACGCAGTCTTACTCCTTCTTTTAATCCCACTGTATATCCTTCAAGCATAAAGGCAACGGCACCACAGGTTAAGAGGGGTAACAACCAGTCCCGATAATCGATCGCAGATTGGCTAATATCGGTATGACTGGTTAAAATACCAAAAATCGTTTGCGGAAAGAAAATTGCCACCGAGGAAAATACTGAGGCGATGAGTAATCCAGTAAAAATAGCAACTTGCAATACCGGCATCATAGGCGCGGTTTCTCCCTTACCTTTAAAGTTACCGATTAAAGATTGAGTAGTTAAGCCGATACCGTTAATCGCGAACTGACTTAAAAGTACGATTTGAAGCAGCAATCCATTTTCTGCAAGCACCTCATTTCCCATCGCTGCACTGAGGTTAGTAAAGATAGAATAGGCTGTTACCATAGCCAAATAGCGGATGAGAATATTACTCTTGAATACTATACTTGCTTTGAGAGCTTGCCAGTTAAATACATCTTTAATAGCTGCGGGTAATATCCAAGGAATACTCAAGCCGATCGCAACTAACCCTACCAGCAGCGCCAAATATTGACTCAAAGCCGTAGCTAATCCGGCTCCCATGCTTTCCCAGCCCCAGCGATTAATCATTAAGTAGTCTAAAACCACATTAGAAGCATTGCCTACAACAGAAATCAGCAATACTAGAGCATTCATCTCTCGTCCCAAAAACCAACCGATCAGCACAAAATTGAGCAGAACCGCTGGGGCCCCCCAAATACGAGCATTAAAATAGTCGATTCCCAAAACTTCAACGTCCGGAGAACCAGATAGCACAGCAAAACCAAACTTTTGGATCGGGTATTGCAGGATTAAGATCACCAAAGCGATCGCTAAAGCAACTAAACTACTCCGCAATAGAGCCAACACAATTCCCTTTTCGTCATTTTCTCCCACCGCTTGAGCAGTAATAGCGTTAGTTCCGTTGCGAAAAAACTTCAAAATTCGATAGAGGTAGTCAAACAAAATGCTCGCCAAAATTACCCCTGCTAAATGACGAATATCTGCCAGATGACCCAGGAATGCGGTATCAACTATTCCAGATAAAGGTACCATCATATTCGAGATAATACTTACAGATGCTAATCGCAAGAAACGAGGTAAAAAGCTGCTGTAGCGAGATGGAAGCGTGAAAGATAAATGTAATGAACCCATAAAGGTATTTTTTGATAGCCTTGAACAGTACTAAGCTCAAAGCAATAAATGCTAGATCCACCCCAATCTATGCTTAATTGGAGCAGGTAAAAGTTACAAATTGGGCATAAAAAGAAATAGAAATAAAAATTTCCCTACAAAAACGTAGAGACGTAGCAGTGCTACGTCTCCCTATCCGCATGATTTGTAATAACGCTACCGAGTCACGCTTCGCTAACAACAATTCGGTAAAAAGACTAAGAATTCAAGCAAGAGTCAAAATTTCCACACCATCTTCCGTTACAGCAACTGTATGCTCAAACTGAGCCGATAGCTTCCCATCTTCCGTAACCACAGTCCAACGATCCGGTAGAAATTTCAAGTCATAACTTCCTTCATTTAACATCGGCTCAATTGTAAAAACCATCCCCTTACGCAACTTTAACCCGGTACCTCGTTCACCATAATGAGGAACTTGAGGTTCAGTATGAAACTCTCTACCAACTCCATGTCCAACCATGTCTCTAACTACTGAGTAACCATTAGCTTCGGCATATTCTTGAATTGCAGCACCAATATCGCCAATTCTTCCACCGGGTTTAACTTGAGCAATCCCGCGCATCATTGCTTCTTTGGTAACTTCAACTAGTTTTTTGGCTTTATCCGATACATTACCAACTAAGAATGTTCTAGAAGTGTCGCCGTGAAAGCCGTCCAGTATTGGGGTAACATCAATATTGATAATGTCTCCGTCTTTGAGAATTGTTTTAGAGTTGGGAATTCCGTGACAAACCACTTCATTGACGCTAGTACAAACGGAACCCGTATAAGGTGGATGATTCGGAGGTGCATAACCTAAAGTAGCGCTAATCGAACCATTTGCTTTCATAAAACGCGCTGCTTCGTCATCTAAATCTTTCGTTGTGACTCCCGGTTGCACCATTGGTTCGAGATGATTGAGGAGATTTGCAGCCAATTTTCCAACAACGCGCATTTTATCCAACTCCCTAGACGAAAGTAAGACAAGTCCTTTTTTGTTTTGTGGTTTAATACCAGCTATTGAAAGTAAATTTTGGTTGTTCATATCTCAAATTTCTGTTTTTTCTGCTATGCTAGCACGGCACTGATTAGCAGCGTTGCTTGTATGGTTGGTAAAATAAACTTAACTACCAACTTTTATTGGTACTTCAATCACAAATTCTGTACCTTGTCCTACTTCAGAAGAACATTTAATTTGACCTTGATGTTTTTCAACTATAATTTGATAGCAAATCAGCAATCCTAACCCGGTCCCTTTCCCTACATCTTTCGTAGTAAAAAATGGGTCATAAATCTTATTTATTACTTCTTTTGGTATCCCACAACCGTTATCGGTAATTTTAATGATGACTTTACTCTCAATTACTGCGGTACTAATTTCAATATTCAAAGCAACTTTTGAGTATTTTTTTGATAATAGATCAAATTTTTGTTCTAATGCATCAATGCTATTACTCAAAATATTCATAAATACTTGATTAAGTTGAGCGGGATAGCATTCTACTAATGGTAATTCATCATATTTTTTGATAATTTCAATTCCCGGATATTCACCATTTGCTTTTAATCGGTGTCCTAAAATAAGTAAAGTACTATCTATCCCTTCATGAATCTGTACTGCTTTCAAGTCGGCTTCATCTTTACGGGAAAAGTTTCGCAATGAAAGCACAATTTCACGAATACGATCTGCTCCTATTTTCATTGATTGGAGAGTTTTCGGTAAATCGGAAACAATAAAATCTAAATCGAGTTCTTCAATTTGTGTTTGAATATCTGCTGGTAAATTATCAAGATGTTTATGATAAAGATTAACTATTTGCAGTAAATCTTGAGTGTATTGGGTTACATAAGTGAGATTGCCAAAAATGAAGCTGACAGGATTATTTATTTCATGGGCAACTCCAGCCATTAACTGTCCTAAACCTGCCATTTTTTCACCTTGAATCAATTGAGCTTGAGTCTGCTTCAATTCTTGTAAAGCTTGAGCAAGTTTTGTGGCTTGAATTTTGGTTTTTTCTAATAATTCTGCTTGTTGAATTGCGATTCCTAATTGCGTACCAACTTGTGCTAACAAATTAACTTCTTCGTCTTTCCAATAGCGGGGTTGGGAGTTTTGATAAGCAACTAATAGTCCCCATAATTTATCACCTTGTGAAATGGGAACAAAGGTTTCGTTACGGGGTAAATTATCGTCGTCATCATCATCTGAAAATTCCGGTTGTACAATTGGTGGCATATTTAAGATGGGTTTCCAATCGTCTTTAAAAGAATCTGCGACAAATTTACCTCTCCAATCGGAATTAAAGCGATAGATTGCAACTCGTTCGACTTCTAATAATTCCCTTACCGCTTGAGTGGTAGTTTTAAAAATAGCTTTGATATCAAGGGACTGGCGGATTTTATCAACAGTTGCAGCCAACAATTTTTGCCGTTCCATTGCTTTTTCTCGTTCGTTGGCTTCTGCTAGCTGTACCGCTTGACTTTGAACTTGTTTTAAATACAAATCTTGTTTTAAAGCAATACTAAGTTGTTCGGCAATTTGGCTGATAAATTCAATCTCTGAAGATTGCCAGTTACGAATATTGCTGCATTGATGAATACATAATAAACCCCATAATTCACCTTCTTTTAGTAAGGGAGCGACAACATTCGCTCTAACCTGGAACTTTTCTAAAATTTCTAGATAACAATGTTTAAATTTTTCTTGATGAATATCCGCGATCGCATTGACTCTACCTGCACGATAAAGTGAAACAAAGTTTTCGCTAAAGCAGTGGTCATAAACTTTATTTGCAATGGCTGAATCCCAACCATCAGCTACATCTTCGTAAATAAACTCTCCTTCCCAATCATTTGCAATATCAAAACGAAACACTCCGACTCGATCGGCTTTGAGCAGTTGACGTACTTCGGTAACGGTAGTTTTAAAAATGGTTTCTAAATCTAATGATTCGCGAATTCGGGTAATGACACCAGTTAATGCTTTTTGCTGTTCTGCTTGATATCGAGCTTCAAATAAAGTTTGATTATGCTGGAGAGCTACTCCTAAATTGTCGGCAATTTGACGAGTAAATTCAATTTCTTCTTGTTCCCAATTCCGAGGATTACCGCATTGATGTACGCACAATAAACCCCATAGTTTTTCTCCTTTGAGTAAAGGAACAACCAAATTAGCTCGAACTTGGAACCGACCCAAAATTTGCTGGTGACAATCGCTTAATTCCGCTGCGTAAATATCTGCAACTGCTTGGACTCTACCTTGTTGATAGTGAACCGCAAATTTGTCTCCGAAAGAATGATCGTGAACTTTGGCTGAAACAACAGAATCCCATTCCGAAGCCACACTTTCCCAAACAAATTCTCCTTCCCAATCTTGTTGAGGATCGAATTTAAAAACAGCTACTCTGTCCGCTTTCAACATTTGCTGAACTTCGGTAACAGTTGTCTGAAAAATAGTGTTTAAATCCAAAGATTCGCGAATTCGAGTAATAACTCCAGTTAAAGTTTTTTGTCGTTCCGCTTGATTTCTAGCTTTAGATAATAACTCGTAATGTCTTAAGGCTAGCCCTATTTGCGTCCCAATTTGAGCAATTATTTCCACTTCATCTTCAAACCAGATTTTCGTTGCAGAATTTTGATAAGCAACAATGACTCCCCAAAGCTTTTCTCCTTGAAGAATCGGAGCAGTAGCAAAACTTTTAGCCTCAATCTTTTCTAATAATTTTATATAAGACTGTGTTAATTCAGCTTGATAAATATCATTAACAGTAAACATTTTATTAGAAGTGTATTGTCTAGCTTGAGTTTCCTGTAGATAAATATTATTAATTATCGGTTGAACGTCAACTAAAGCAGTCCATCCTTCTGCAAAAGATTCAGCAACAAAATTGACGCTCCAATCGGAATTAAAACTAAAAATGGCAACGCGATCGGCTTTGATTAATTCTCGTAATTCTTGAGTTGTTGTTTGAAATATAGTTTCAATATCAAGTGTTCTACGAATTTTATTAACAATTTGAGTAATTATCTTGTCACGCTGAGCCGCTTGAGCTAATTTTACAGCCTGTGATTCTAACTTTCTAAAGTATTCGGCCTGTTGAATAGCAACAGTAAAATGTTCGGCAATTAAGCGGATAAATTCAATTTCCGATTCTTTCCAATTACGAGTATCGCCGCATTGATGGACGCAAAGCAAACCCCACAAAACATTTTCTTGCAATAACGGGACAATAAGATTCGCACGCACCTGAAATTGAGCCAAAATGTCAATATGACAATCACTTAATCCTGCATCATAAATATCAGCAACCGCTTGCACCCTACCTTGTTGGTAATGAGCCGCAAACTGTTCCCCAAAACAATAATCGTGGACTTTTTTGGCGATCGCCGAATCCCAATCAGATGCAACATCTTCTGAAACAAATTCTCCTTCCCAATCATTGGCAATATCAAATTTAAATACAGCTACTCTATCAGCTTTAAGTAACTGACGCACCTGAGTTGCAGTAGTTTGAAAAATAGTTTGTAAATCTAAAGGTTGTCGAATACTCGTAATTACATTTGCAAGCGCTTTTTGCTGTTCTAACTGTTTTTCAATTTGAGCATCTAAAATATTTGACTCTTTCTGTGGTTCTGTTGAGTGAGATGTCATAGTTTTTAAGATTAATAATTATATCTATATAGATAGTGTTGTTTGAGTTGTTGACAAACTAACTTCATAAAACGGAAACCAAGCTTTATGTACTATATATAACATATTATTAAAATATACCTCAGTATATATCAAAATAAATATTTTTATATTTGCGCTTTTTGATTAAAATCGTCACTTATCAAGATTATTTAATCTAATACAATTAGTCATGTCTTATTGGAATTTTTTAGCTTTTAAGTATTAAGCTATACTGAAATCAAATTGTTTATAGAAAATTTTAGCGATCGCAGCACATTCCCAGATCTACCATTTGTGCAACTTGTGTAGATACTTTATTGTGGTCAAAGGTACTTACACCCAATACAATGAACAATTCTACCGAACTTTGGCAAACTCCACCGCAACCCATCCTGCAAATCCTCGAAGCAGCACCCCCACCGCAAGCGCGTCTTTCTCCTGACCGACGGTGGATGGTGGAGTTGCAACAGTCGCAGTTAGTCCCCATTGCTTTACTTGCAGAACCGGAAGTTGCTGTCGCAGGTTTTCGCTTGAATCCGCAAACTAACGCACCGGCTCGTCATAATACTTACTACAGTATGAATCTAAAGTCGGTAGATTCTCTGGAAATGACAACAATAGAACTTCCCGAAAATCCCCGCATCGGCTTTATCAAGTGGTCTAACGATAGTCAAAAACTCGCGTTTACTCTTACCCAAGCAACGGGTTTAGAACTTTGGATTTTATATATTACAGATGGAACTATTCAACGCTTAACAGAACCCGTACTTAATGCTGCTTATGGAACTCCCTACAGATGGCTTGATAATGATACTTTAATTTGTAAATTTTTCCCTCATAGTGGTGAATTGCCAACTGAATCTAACGTTCCTGGAGGTCCTTCAATTCAAGAAAACTTGGGTAGTAAAAAACCTACCCGCACCTATACAAATTTATTAAAAAATACCCGCGATGAAGCATTATTTGAATACTATTTAACTTCAACCTTAGAAAAAATTACCCTGGACGGTAACTGCACCCAATTAATTTCACCTTGTCTAATTAACGAAGCGATTCCTTCCCCCGACAGCAATTTAATTCTAATTTCTACCATTCAAAAACCATTTTCCTATCAAGTCCCCGCAGCACGCTTTCCCAGAAATATATATGTAATTGATTGTAATGGAAAGCAGATTTATCAAGTTGCAGATTTACCCCTTGATGAAGAACGTTCGATTAAGTTCGATGCAGTACGCAAAGGTCGAAGACGCATATCGTGGCGAAATGACGAAAAAGCTACATTGACTTGGGTAGAAGCACTAGATGAAGGCGACCCTAGTATAGAAGTTGCTCACCGCGACGTATTATTCGCTCTAGAGGCACCTTTTACCGCAGCACCAACCCAATTATGGAAGTCGGAATATCGCTTTAATACTGTTGTGTGGGGGTCTTCAGATGTAGCGCTGGTATATGAGAAATGGTACGATACCCGCCGTTACAGAACTTGGCGAATTTACCCAAATAATCCCCAAACACCACCACAACTACTATGCGATCGCAGCTTTGAAGATAAATACAACGCTCCAGGTACACCGATAACTAAACCAGGAGAGTACCATTCCCCAGTTCTCCGATTTGCACCAGATGGTCAAAATATATACCTTAGTGGACGCGGTGCATCTGCCGACGGTGTATATCCGTTTTTAGATAGTTTGAATTTAGAAACCCAACAGACCGAACGGTTGTGGCAATGTCAAGACCCTTATTATGAAGAAATATTTGCCGTACTCGATGACGAAGCGCAAAACCTAATTACCATACGTCAGTCTCAAGCCGAACCACCCAACCTGATGCGGTTTTATCGGAACGAGAGCGATAAAAAGATACTTACTAATTACCAAGACCCCGCACCGCAATTAGCAGGAATTCATAAAGAATTAGTCCAATATCACCGAGCGGATGGAGTACAGCTATCAGCTAATCTGTATTTACCTCCCGGTTATGACCTTGAACGTGACGGTACCTTACCAACAATATTCTGGGTGTATCCAGAAGAATTTAAAGACAAAGAATTTGCCGGACAGATTACCACACCCGAAAATACCTTCAGTCGTCCGACCCGCTCTTCTGTATTATTTCTGTTAACTCAAGGATATGCAGTACTTTCCGGTGCAACCTTACCCATCATCGGTGAAGGAGAAAGCGAACCCAACGATACTTATATAGAACAATTAATCGCCGGAGCGCAAGCCGCAGTAGATTATGTAGTGGAACGTGGAATTAGCGATCGCCAACATATCGGTATCGGCGGACACTCCTACGGGGCATTTACCACCGCAAATTTACTAGCCCACACAGAATTATTTTGTATGGGAATTGCTAGAAGTGGAGCTTACAACCGCACCTTAACACCATTTGGTTTTCAAGGAGAACAGCGTAACTTTTGGGAAGCACAACAAACTTACATTGAAATGTCACCCTTTACCCATGCATCCCAAATCAAAACCCCATTGTTATTGATTCACGGTGCAAACGATAGCAACGCGGGTACATATCCCCTGCAAACCAAACGTTTATATGAAGCTCTCAAAGGTAATGGTGCGATCGTCCGATGGGTAGAATTACCCTTAGAAAGCCACGGTTATCGTTCCCGTGAAGCAGTCGGTCACGTACTTTGGGAAATGGTCAACTGGTGCGATAAATATTTAAAAGTTGATTAGGAGTTAAGGCCACCAGAAGGCGGGAATTAATCATAAATTTTTCTCGTCTTTACCGACCAACTACTCGTCACGCAATACATACTACTCCTACTCCATAACCACTTGGATTGATATCGGGCGGTAATGCTGCACGAGTGCTAACTCCACAGTTGTTACACAGGAGTTGATGTAAGCGATGTTCTACTACTATTGGTTTGATGGGAAGAATATCAACAATTTGATGACGTAATGGGTTTTTATCTTCTCCATTTAATTTCTCACCGCAGCAACTACAAGTTTCTGGGTAATGCTCTAAAACCGCTTCACACTCCGAATTTGCTCAAAGTGCATAAGTTGATTTTAGTAAAATTTATAAATAGCTAGAAAGTAACTGATTCAAGTTGAGCCTCTGCTCAATACTTAGATGCCCCGAATTTAGCTAACCTCAACGGTGGCTTTGTTCTGATAGTTCCCTCTAAGCGATCAAGTGCAGCCCTATACAGAATTTGTATCAGTTCATAATTAAAGTCTGTTGTATAGGATTTAGTATGGTTTGATACTTTTTTTGGAACATAGTATTACAGGTGAGAGATGTTTAAGGCACAAATTACTCAGTCACAAAAAATCTTGATTTTGGCAGCAATCCCCCACGGTTTGCGCTTGGACAAAGAGATACGAGAAATTGAAGGTGCTATCCGCAGAGCAAACAAAAGGGATTTTTTGGAGATTAGGACTAGAACTGCTGTTCGACCTGATGATATTCGTAGAGCTATTGCTGAAGAAAAACCCCAAATCGTCCATTTCTGCGGACACGGTTTGGAGGATGGTAGTTTGCTCTTAGAAGACGATGGAGGACAAGATAAAACAATTTTACCCGAAGCATTGGCATCACTGTTTAAGTTACACGCGGATTATGTAGACTGCGTGCTGTTAAATGCGTGTCATTCTGTCAAATCTGCTGAGGCAATTAGTGAATATATTAATTATGCCATCGGGATGAATCAGCAGATTCAAGATAAGTCGGCAATCCAATTCAGTCAAGGGTTTTACGATGGATTGGGTTACGAAACTCAAAATCATAACGATGTTTTTCAAAGAGCTTTTGATGAAGGTATAGTTGCTATCAAATTAGAATACCTTTCTCAAGGAAATATACCAGTTCTTAAAAGAAAAGCAAGTGCAAATATTAAGGTAGATAAATCATATAAACTTATGAACTCCAATATAATTCCCCCAAAAGAGATTGCTTCTTTGGCTTTCAGCAGAATCCTAGAAAAAAGTGAGGATAAATATACTGAAGATGCACTGGCTAAAATAGATGAACTAAAGCAAATCATTGGAGAGAAGTTCCAAGGTAATTCGAGGGCTGAAAAAGCTTTTACTGCTGTTGAGCAAGGTTCAAAAGATTATTTAGATCGAGTGGTTACATATTTAAATGAAGAAATGGATGAAGATCCGCAGTTTGCTTCACAGATTCAAGCATTAGCTCAAGAAATTAAAGCAGGTAAGAAGCAAGATAATAGAGCTAATATCCAGAATAATTACGATAATGCTAAAGGCTTGCTAGCCACAGGAGGAACTAATTATCAAGCCGAAAATATGACTTTTAATTAAAAGCTTAGTTGATTATAAACATTGAATACAAAAAATAATTGGAGGGAAAGATGGAAAACAATTCTCAGAGTAACCGCGATAATGCTAAAAGTTTATTAGCAAATGGAGGAACTAATTATCAAGCCGACCATATTCATATTACAAATCAGGCTCCTGCTGAAAGAAAGGATATCCAGAGACTTTTAGACAGAGAAAAGGATATAAACGATAAGTTTGAGAAGGAAAAAGAGCGTGTCAACGAAGAAATAGATCAAGAGAAAAAGAATATAACAGCACAATTAGAAAAAGAGAAACAAAAGATTGAAAAAAATACAGAAGAATCTAAAAAAGATTTGGTTCAAACTTTAGTTCAAAAATTATCGGACTTATCAGATAAACTTCACTATGATTATTATGGATATGATGAATATTGTATTCAAACAACACAAGAGCAATTAAAAGAACTTAAAGATATTGTTGAAGTGCAAGAAATACCCGAACGTATCCATAATGAAATTCTACATAAGTCGGATATTGACTCTGATGGATATATTAATATTCCAATTCAAGATATTAAAGCAAAAGTGTATGAATATTTAACCGATTATTATGGAACATGGCAAAGAAATTATTCGTTCAAGAATGAGGAAATATCAAGTATACAGGCACAAAAGGATTACGAATTAACAGAATGCAAATCCCGTGTTGAAAGTAAAAAGAATAAATTAGAAGAAGAGAAAGATAGAAAATTAGAAGAACTTTATCGCCAAAAATGTGATATTTATCAACGAGAATGTAAAGACAAAATAAAGGATTATCCTTTACATCATCCTTTAAACAACGGACATCTTGATGAATTGGAGCGACTTAGATGTTATTTAGATATTAAAAAGGAAGATGTAAAGAATATTCAAAATACAATATTAGAACCATTCAAGCATAAAAAATTAAGAGAATATCAGCAAGAATTCAAACATAAAGTTGACCAAAAGTATCCATTGAGTCATGAAGATAAACAATTATTAAATAAACTTCAAGCAGATTTGTTCCTTACATATGAAGATGTAGAAGCTATTGAGGTACCGATTAAAAATCAAGCTTATCAAAAAAACAAAGACCAGTACGAGAGAAAATTTCGGGAACAAATAGAACAAGAACGTTATCCTTTAAGTGATGAAATTCATTATGAATTAGAACGTGTTCAAGATTTTTTAGGACTCGAAGATGAAGATGTAGAAGCTATTGAGTCACCGATAATAAATCAAGCTTATCGTAATAATTTACAGCAGTATGGAACAGAATTTAGAGAAAAAATAGAACAAGGATGTTATCCTTTGAGTGATATAATCCGTGCCGAACTAAGAGAAAGACAAGAATTATTAGGAATCAAAGAAGAAGATTTAGAAGCTATTGAGTCACCGATAAGAAACCAAGCTTATCGTAATAATTTACAGCAATATGTAGCAGAATTTAAAGAAAAGAGAGAGCAAGGAAACTATCCTTTAAGTGATACAATTCGCGCTGAATTGAAACGTCGTAAAGAATTATTAGGAATCAAAGAAGAAGATATTGAATTTATTGAAAGACTAATTAAAAAAATTGGAAACATTGATACTAGTCTTATATTCAGCGATGAGCAACAAATAAATTACTGGGAATTACGGGAATTTCTCGCAGCAAATGAATGGAAGAAAGCCGATAATTGGACTAGGTGCGCTATAGTCAATATTGCCGGTCGTGTAGAAGAAGGCTACCTCGACAAAGAATCAATTCAAAACTTTCCTAGCAAAGACTTATTCACTATCGATCAACTTTGGCTAATTTATAGTAAGAATCATTTTGGATTAAGCGTACAAAAGAAGATTTTTGATGCTGAAAAACAAAATAAGAAAGCCTTTGCTAAAAAAGTTGGATGGAAAAAAAATACTGCTTTCCTAAGTTCTTGGAAAGTCTATGATGAATTAACATTTGGACTTGACGCTCCTGAAGGACACCTCCCTGCTTGGGGAGTAACATCCAATATTTTGAAAGTTCCTACTAATGTAATAAAAAATATTTTTGCCCAGGATTCAGATATTACTAAGCATAATATTTTTGGAGATGATTTTGTTTATCTTTTTTCATCATTTGGTGAAGGTAAATTAGATAATGAACAATTGGAGAAAGTTAGTCAAAATATTGTTTCATCTCCAGAAATAGAAAACATCGCTATTCTCAAAAATCAGTCCAATCAATCTAATTCAGAAGAACATAAAATGAATATTAACAACTTTAAAATTGTAACATTAGGAGCATCCGGTGCTGGTAAGACCGTATTCTTAGCCAGCTTATTTAAAGAACTCTCAATTCAAAAAAATTCCAGTTTTAAGCTGGAAGTGAAGAATTCAAGCCAAAGAAAATTGCTCAACTCAATTTATACACATATAATTACTCAAGAAACATGGCCTCCAGGAACAAAAAATATTTCAGAATTGACCTTTAATTGTTGTGTTCAAACAGAAGATCTCAACAACTACACTGCTTGTCAGTTCACATACTTTGACTATGCTGGAGGTCGTTTAACCGATGATGATGAAGATAAAGATTTTGAGAAATTAGTTGAGCAAGCTGATGTAATCTTGGGATTATTAGATGGTCGAAAAATTCATGCTTGCCTGACTGGCGATAGTCAAATGTTAATCAATGAATTTTTAAACAAGGATTTACCAAGTATTCTCAAACGAATGCAGACATCTAATATTCCAATTCATTTTGTTATTAGTAAATGGGATATTCTGGATCGAAATAAATATTCCCTATCTCAAGTCAAAAAGCTTCTTATGGACATTCCAGAATTTCAACAATTGTTAGAAAATCGGAGTAGCATAGGCTCTCATGTAAGACTTATTCCAGTTAGTGCTGTAGGGTTAGAGTTTGCAAATCTTCAACCTGACGGTAGTATGAAAAAAATTCTTGGTGCTCAACCAGTACCTTTTTTAGTTGAAGTTCCTTTAGCTTGCGTTTTACCAGATAGATTGCAACAACAGCTTCATCAAATACAAAGAGAACAAAAAAAACTTGAGGAACAGAATAAAAAAATAAATGGAGGTAAAAACATTGCAATTGATTTATTGCTTGGTTCCTTAAATATTTTAGGTTATGGTATTAATGGAATTAATGGTTTTGTCGCTGATAACGATATCATAGAAATTTTGGAGCTTGAAGAATTATTGCCAGAGTTAAAGCGAATTAAATATTTGACAAAAGCTGCATCCAAGACTAATAACTTTTTTCTGAAAAGAATACAAGAGTTCTCAGAAAAAATGGCAACAAAAACTCAAAAAACAAGAGAAGAAACCCTCAAAGCTGTAAAAGACGAGCAATCAGCTTTAAGCCATGCCGTAAAAGTTTTTAAGGATTGTGAGACAGAATTAATAGATAGATTTGAGGATTCTAAATTAGTTTGAATTTGTCAGGAAATTTATATAAATAAATTAGCATTAAAACTGCGAGGCTGGTTTATTTAGTAAACAGGACTTCAGCTTAATTGTATTATCAGTTTGATGATTTTCTAGGCATAATATTTATTATGAATAATTACAATATTCTTGTACTCGGAGCTTCTGGCTCTGGTAAAACTGTTTTCCTCGCAAGTCTTTTCAAAAAGCTTTCAACACAGGGAGAGTTTGATTTTTGTCTATCTGCTGAAGATACTCAAAAAAGAAAAAGTTTGAATAAAATCTATAAAGAACTGATTGGAGGTGAAAGCTGGCCTGATGGAACAAGAAATACTGGTTCATGGACTTTTGATTGTCATACGAATGACCCCGAGCAATTAAACCTTGTTAAAGCCTGTACGTTTACTTATTTTGATTATGCAGGTGGTTTAATTACAGATGTAACAGAAAAAAATGATGCAAATCAATTTGAATCGTTGACTAAAATTGCTAGTGCATTTTTAGTACTTCTAGACGGTCAAAAGCTGCTTTTATTCATGGAAGATGAACAGCTTAGTAATGATGTTGTTATAGAATTTATTCACACAGATTTACCCAATCTTATGCAATTGGTGCAAGAATGTCCAGCAAAAATCCCAGTTTATTTTGTAATTAGTAAGTGGGATTTACTCGAAGGTAAATACTTTTTAGAACAAGTCAGAAACAAACTACTTAACACGATTCCTGAATTTTACAATGTAGTTGGAAATCGAAAAAAAGCAGGTTGTCCGGTTCGTTTAATTCCTATTAGTTCTGTTGGTTCGGGTTTTGCAATTTTAGAAAACGGAGAGATGAAAAAGATTCCTGGTAAAACACCGCAACCCCAGAATTTGGAAATGACTCTAGCCTTTGCATTAACTGATAATCCTTCTAGTAGGTTTGATAACGTAAAGTCACCATCGAATAGTCAGAAAAAGTCTGGAATAGGCAAAATAATAGGCTACATTTTGCTCGCTTTTTTTACTATCATTCTTATTCCCGTGAGTGGTTTGGGCTTTATTATCCCTATAGCTTATTTTCTAATTCGTTGGTTTATGAAAAAAAACAATGGTGTACAAACCAAAAAAAATCAAGAAAGTATATCTAATCTAAATGCTTTTGTTCAAGTTTTGAATACATGTCAATCGATTGAACAAAAGTTTCTTGCTGAATATCCCGAATCAAATTTATAGGTAATTAGTGTTATGTTTATAAAAGCTTGGCCTTTCTTGGTAACTCGAAATCAGTCAATTGACTACAAGACTGTAGTAGCACCTGATTTTGTTTCTTTAGCAAACATTCGTAGCTTACTCAATAAAGCATCAGATGATGATTTATGCGAACCAGGAAAAGTATATATTCGCTGGATTAAAGGCTCAAAAGCAGGAGATTTTACTATTGTTTTTCGAGCTACTAAGGCTAGAAAAGGAAATATTGGAGAAAGTGGCAATGACGTATTGAAAGATCCGTTTGGTAGAGAAATTGATGTAATAGAAGGACTTGTTTTCCGAGAACAGCCAGATGAAATCTTGGGCAAAATTAAGCAAATTCATCTCCAGCAAGCTCTTAAAGAACTTAAAGAGAAATATATAGAGTTTTGGAATGAGGATAAAATTAGTGATTCTAATGCTTATGATATCGATTTAAGAGAAGATGTATTTAGCCCAATTATTCAGCTTGAAGAGTTAGAGGCATTATTGATTTCTACAAGTAGTCAATTGCCAACTTTTGTTAAAAAAAATAAACATCCTACTAAACTTCCTATAAATAGGGTAAGACTTGTAACTCTTATAATTACTGCGATCGTAATCTCATTGCTACTAGTGTTTTTTGGTAATATGATTGGAGCTTCGCAAAAATTGGCAAAACTGCAAAAGTGTCGATATGTTTATACAACTACAAAGATTAATTTTGATAATCAAGATGCAAGTAAACCTCTTCTAAAATTGATGAAAGACAATCCAAAAGCATGGATATTTTTACAAGGCGAATTGAAACTTGCTAATAATCAAACTTTTGAATCATTACCCACCCAAACTTCTGGACAAATAGATGACCGTAATCCACAGCAAACCATAACTCAAAGTGATGGTAAACTGTATATAAAACATCATCCAATTCGTGCAGCTATTGCTTTAGTTAAAAATCAAACTGTTACAGACAGTAAACTTGAAGCAATAATTGTTGATACTGAACCTAAAAACGAAGAGGAAGAAATGGCAATTTGTAAAATGAACTCAAAAATAGATGATATGTTCTAATTCATTAACGATACTTACCTATAAGTTTGGACTTTGAACAAAAAAACTGATTCGCGAGAATTTCTCACAAATCAAATTCAAGCAGAAAAAAAAGGATCGCTATCAGCCCCAACACATAGTAGTATCAACGACAAAGCGTCGAGTGGTAAATACTGATGGCTATGCCTGAATTAAATCACAATCAATTAATAACTCAATTCCAGAAAGACTTCTGTCAGAAATGATTATTTGTGTAACAAACAAAGCTAAATAGTAGAGAAAAGTCAATAGCCCTAACTAGATGTGATAAGCAAAGTTTAACAACGGAGACTTATCGCAATCTCTGTAATTAACCGTATCAATCCTTGATAACTTCCCTAAGTTTTAACTTATGGGGAATTACTTCTAGACTGACAATTTATTCCAAAGTTATCAAACCGTTCATCAAAATATGTTCTCCCGCAACCTCGCATTTATCATCGGCATCAACAATTACACTAACGGCATTTTTCCCATAAAAACCGCCGTCAACGATGCCAAAGATTATGTAGGGGTATCACATAATTTTTTTGGATTTGATCTTTAACAAAACCACCGATAACGATAATAAGATAATGTTGCAACTCTACAATGGGTAGAAAGCCACGGTTATCGTTCCCTTGAAGCAGTCGGTCACGTACTTTGGGAAATGGTCAACTGGTGCGATAAATATTTAAAAGTTGGAAGTTAAGAGTTAGGAAGTAGGAATTAAAAGTCACTAACAACTCTTAATTGATAATTGATCATTAACTAAAACTTTTGCATCTGATTACTAACGGGGTCAAAATTCGGAGTAAAATGAGTGCTGCTATCGTAGCAAGCTCTAGTAAGATTGGCTCCGTAAATTTTAATATACTTAAGTTTGGCTCCCCGGAGATTAGCATCTTTGAGATTAGCACCGCTTAAATTGCCTCGGGTCAAATTAGCATTAGCTAAGTTAGCACCTCCTAAATTAGCACCCCACAATTTCGCTTTTGCTAAATTTGCATTTGTTAAATCGGCTGCAAACAAATTTACACCAGCTAAATTAGCTCCAATCAACTTAGCCGATCGCAAATCAACTCCGCTAAAATCTCTTTCTCCTGCGTCATAACGTCGCTGTAGTTCCTCAGCATTCATATTTATTTGATATATTCCTTAAAATATTTTCAATACTACGGTAGTAAATTGATTAAACCCAAATTAGGAAAACTGAATATTTACGTAGTTTTTGTATTTACAAGTAATCCTCCTAACTTGATATAGCTCAGCTATAAAATTGTAATTGTTATACAATATTTTATCTAAATCAAGCTGAATTTTAATTAATTTTTAAATCAATAATCTTCTCTTTAATATTTTAAGGGTGAATAACTATAATATAAATACAAAAGTTTTACTGGTTTTTACTGGTTCCTAGTCTCCGACTGGGAACCCATCTTAGAAGGCTCTGCCTTCGGGGAAGCGATCGGAGGCAGAGCCTCTAGTAATACATTCCCAGCCTGGAGGCTGGGAACGAGAGATTATACTATTTTCTATTCCCGATCCAAATTAGTGATTTCATTTATAAATAATATTTAAACATCTTCTGGAGTTACTTATATGATCTTAAACAAAACTAAAGGTTTGTGGATGATTGTCAGTGCTTTTATCCCGATTTTTTGGATAATAATTTTTCTCAGTCTATTTATTGATCTGAGTGACCTGATAAATGGTAGTGTGAATCAAATTAACAGCACTTTTGCTGGTGTAGCGGCTACATTAGAGCAAGCCACATCAATAAATTTTTCTATAGAACCGATTAGTAATTTACAAACTACTTTATCTCAGGTTTCTCAGCAAATTAACACTATTCCAGTAGAAATTAATTTTCCGGAAATTAGAATCCCCGATACAAAATTACCTATTAAAATACCTAGTATCCCCGGTTTTGATATTCCAGTACCAGGGTTAAAAGATGTCAAAAATGTATTAGGAGAAAACTTACTTATCCTCAGTAAATTTAATGACAAAATTGCTGATATTCCCGACATCAAACAAATTCAAGGATATTACCAAGAAATGGCTGTAGGAGTGCAAAATTTAGTTAAAGACCTGCAAGCTATCGCTATCAAAATATTGGCTTTAATTGTTGTCGGAGTAGCAATTGTTGTTCCCTTTATCATTAGGTTATTCGTTACTCCTTATATTAAATGGACGCACGGTAGAGTCAGAAAAGGATGGGAGTTAATTAAGGCCAAAGGTTAGAGGTTAGAGGTCAAAGGTTTAAAATTAAACAATGATTTACTCCCAATGGGTAAGACCTAGCAATGCGAACTCTACTTCTTTCATAATGTAACGGGTACTCCCTCGTGAAATGTTAGTAATTCTCCGGGCTGAATTTGCGTCCAAACTTCGTTATCGGTGAGGGGTGTAGTAGCAATAACAGCAACTCGATCGCTCGGACGAGTTAATTCGTTGAAATCCACTGTTACATCTTCATCAATTAAATGAGCCGCAGCAAAGGGTGCTTGTCGGACAATGTAAGAAAGTTTGGTTGAACTATGAGCAAAAAAATGTTCGCCATCAGTCAATAAATAATTAAATATACCGTGTTTAGCGATTTTATTAGTGATTTTTTTGAGAACGGCAAATAATGGTTCTAAAGGCGGTTTTACCATCGGAAACTGTTGTCTTAAACTTTCTAAAATCAAACAGAAAGCTTTTTCGCTGTCGGTATTACCCACGGGTTCGTAAAAATCCATAAATGGTAAATTAAAATCTTTCAAATCCCCATTATGAGCAAAAACCCAATATCTTCCCCATAATTCCCTACGGAAAGGGTGAGTGTTTTCTAAGACAATTTCACCTTGAGTTGCTTTACGAATATGCGCGATCGCGTGAGTTGAATGAATCGGATAACGTTTCACAAAATCCGCAATCTGGGAATTAACCGAAGATTTAGCATCCATAAAAATCCGACAACCTTTTCCCTCAAAGAAAGCAATACCCCACCCATCTTTATGGTCATCAGTTTTACCTCCCCGAGCCGAAAAGCCTTCAAAAGAAAAGCAAATATCAGTCGGTACGTTGCAATTCATCCCCAGTAGTTGACACATAGATTGATTATTCAGTTATGGGTTATCAACGATCAATTATCACTTAACAGTTATCAGTTATTAGTTATCGGTTAACAGTTAGTAGAAATACAGTTTGGTTCTGAAAATAGGGAGTAGGGAGT
>NZ_JAYGHM010000001.1:121650-127254 GCF_034931125.1 Rivularia sp. UHCC 0363
AATTAGGGAATTAGGGAATAGGAAATAGGGAGTGCGAGCGTCTCGCTCGCTATCTATCTTCGGCTCTCCCCATGCCCCCATCTCCCCATCTCCCCATCCCCATCCCTCATCCCATCTTCCGTGCTGCTACCATGTAGCGGAAAATATACTCTAATACTTCAATGTAAACCCGTGCTTGTACGGTAGATTCTGCCCAAACAGTTACACCGTGGTTGCGAATCAGTAAAGCTGGTATTTTGGGAGGATTAGTGCTAAAACGTTCTTTGATTTCATCTGCAATGCGATCAACCTGGAGATAATTGTGGAAAACTGACATTAAGCAACAAGGATTTTCTTCCCAAATTCCCAAACCTTTCAACATTTCTAATGATGGTAGAGGCAGTTTACCTGTTTCTGCTAAGCTAGAAACTAAGTTTGCTTCTACTGAATGGATGTGATAGCAGGCTTGCGCTTCTGGAAACAAGTTATATATACATTGATGAATAGAAGTTTCTGATGAAGGCTTTGAATTAGCTGAAGATTCTACTCTTCCATCGGGATAAACTCGAACGAAATTATCAACCGTCAATTCTCCCTTCAAGCATCCACTCGCTGTAATCCAAAAACTGCCATCGGGTAAACGAGTTGAAAGATTTCCCGCAGTTCCTACCATCCAACCGTGCTGATAAAAGAGAGATGCAGCATTGACTAAATCAATACGGGGGTCTGCTAAAGTTGTACTGTACATAATGTAAAAATTAATTCCACAAGTCTTCTAAGTAATCGCGTATATCTATAAAGTCATTCCAGGGAATATATGGTTTGGAATATTCCTTTAGATACTTTACTAAACGATCGCGAGCAAATACCGTTCGCACTTCCAAGGACATATTTAGATCTGTTAGCGAATCACCTATAGCAATTTTCTCATTACTGGGATACTTTTCCATCACCTTGACTTTGGCAACTAATTCGTCACCTTGTTCAAACTCGGAATTTACCTGTAAATATTCACCGCTAATATCTAAATCGACAGCGTGAATTGCCCAAACTTGTTCGAGTAGATCTCCTAAAACAATTTCTATAATACTCCGCAGCCCACCAGAAACGATAACTAAAGGAACGTTGTTGACTCTCAAAAAATCTATAAATTCTGCAAATCCCGCACGTATCGGCTTGTTGCGCGTAAATTCCACTATTTCCGGGTAACGCGAACATGGAATTGATTCTAAAATCTGCTTGACTCCCTCCCGTAGCGTTAATTTTTGCGCGTACATTTGAGAAATTAATTGTTGTGAGACCTCTGGTGAAAATTTTTTTAATACAGCAACAAAGGTTTCTTCCGCTGTGATAGTACCGTCAAAGTCGCAAAAGATGATTCGCTTGTACATTTGATTCGAGCAAGATTACAAAAAGCTTCTCCTTCCATTAAAAAGCAATTTATTCAGTAAAATTTGATCCTTTTTTTTGTAAATATTTGTATCGTTTTATAACAAGTCATACAAGTTATACATTACTCAAACATTAACTCAAACACGATTTCTAACAGCAGGATGTCATGATAATTTTTGTAAGCGAATTACATAAAGGGTGAAAAAAATGGCTGATATCATAGATACCGCAGTTAGTGCTGGTTCTTTTAACACTTTAGTTGCTGCTGTTAAAGCTGCTGGTTTAGTAGATACTCTTAAAGGTAAAGGTCCATTCACCGTTTTCGCACCCAGCGATGATGCATTTGCGAAGCTTCCTGAAGGTACAGTTGATGGACTACTTAAGGATATTCCTCAACTCAAAAAAATCTTGACCTATCACGTTGTTTCAGGCAAGGTTATGGCAGCTGACGCAGCTAAGCTAAAATCAGCTAAAACTGTTGAAGGTTCAGAAATAAAAATCGATGCTAGCAATGGTGTCAAAATCAATGATGCCAAAGTTTCCCAGGCAGATATTGACACTGATAACGGTGTGATTCACGTTATTGACACAGTTTTGATGCCTTCCTAAGCGATCAAATCGGATAGTATAGTCGTTTCAAATTAAGAAAATTTTAGTAGTGTCCGTGTCTTGCTCCCTCGTAGCTTGCTTATAGCGAGCGAGATGCTTCCACTATTAAAATTAATTGGAACGACTATTGCTTATGATCATCTCCACCAATGCGATCGCAAAGCAAAAATTAGAAATTAACCTAAACTTATATAAATATATCTACAGTTCTCATCGGTAAAGGGTTTGAACTGTTATTGTCATGCAATTAACTTGATTTTGTATCCTAAGTGGCAACCAAACGTTACAATGCAAGAGTAGAAGTTCGAGAATATATTTAAAAATTATTTAGAGCTTCTACAATATCTTGACAAAAAACTTGGATTAGGTCTTTTTTTCGTGGCAAAACGCTCACTCCAGGCATCGCCAATTGGTATCAAGCAAGCGAAAAGAGCTTTTACCGATAAAGGTTGGACTCAAGAAAATCTGGCAGGAGAAGTTAATCTAAAAACTCGCCAGCCAGTTTGGAGATTTTTTACAGGTCGTCCGATCGAACGCTATACTTTTATTGAAATTTGCTCTGTTTTAGAATTAAATTGGCGTGAAACTGCTGCCAATCCTCCAGCCGAGTCTGGATTAGGACAAACATCTATAAATATTAATGCGCTGGTAAACAAAGTGCGATCGCAGCGTCGAGATCGAATTCAAGACCAATGCGGCATTTTACAACTACTAGATACTAATCGTCCTGTTGGAATAGAAAATATTTACGTTGATGTGAATATTTTGCAGGAGATTGTCAGTCAGCAGTGGTTAAATATTTCTGACTTCAAGAATCATCATTTAAAAAAATTCGACCGCTTCGGCGACTTTCGGTCTGAGCAACACATATCGGGAATGAAAGCAGTCGAAACTCATTCTAAGTTGAGGATATTGGGTAAACCTGGGTCTGGTAAAACAACTTTTTTGCAACATCTTGCCATACAGTCTAACCAAGGCAACTTTGCTAGCGATCGGGTTCCCATGTTCATCACCCTGAGAGATTTTGCTGACGATTCACAAAAGACAGGGGAGTTGAGTTTATTCAACTATATTAGTTCTGAGTTATTCGCTGGTGATTCAGAACATTCCCTAAGCGAAATACTGCGTGAGGGCAGAATGTTACTGTTACTCGATGGACTTGATGAAGTGCTGCACCGAGATAACACTGCAATATTAAAAGAAATTCGGCGATTTTCTGAGAAATATTCCCAAAATTTGTTTATCGTTACCTGCCGAACTGCTGCTAAATCATTAAGCCTCAAAGGCTTTACCGATGTTGAAATAACAACCTTTAGTCAATCACAAATTGTTAGCTTTGCTCAAAAATGGTTCGCAGTATTTACTAAAACCAACGATTGCGATCGGGTGGATCTAGCAAATGAATTTATTGAAAAACTGGATTTACCCGAAAACTTGCCATTCCGTAGACTCGCAATCACTCCCTTATTTCTTCATCTTGTTTGCTGGGTGTTTCATCGTCAAAAACAATTTCCTCACAACAGAACCGAATTCTATAAACAATGTCTAGAGCTACTTCTAGGCAAATGGGATGAAATTAAAGGCATTGAGCGGGATAAATTCTATCAAGGGTTTTCATTGCCACAAAAGCTCGAACTAATGAGTCAGATCGCCGCAGCGACATTTGAACGGGACGATTACCTTTTTGAACAGCAAACCGTCGAACAATACATTAACGACTTTATCGGTAAATTACCAAATAGTCCCACCGAACCAGAGGAATTACAACTCGATAGTGAAGTGGTACTCAAGGCGATCGAATTACAGCATGGATTATTAACGGAACGGGTCAGAGGAATTTTCTCTTTTTCCTCTTTAACATTTCAAGAATACCTTACCGCCCGAAAAATCGTTGCTAATCATTTACAGTCATTAGAGCCAGCCTTGGAACGTTTAGTCGATCGCATTACCGAACCACGATGGCGTGAAATTTTTTTGTTGACCGCTGCTATGTTGCGGAGTGCGGACTTTCTGGTACAGTTGATGAAGCAAAAAATTGATGCTTTAATCGCCCCAGACCCTTATCTGCAAGAATTTTTAACTTGGACAACCCAAATAGTTATAGCGCAACCCACTTTAGCTGCAACTGGCGCTTTTTATCTCGGTCTTACTCAAACCCCTCTACATCCCAACATCCAGTCCCACTGGCACTTTAGCCCAGAGCAGCAGCAGGTTCTGCAACATTATTATGATGCCAAACAGTTGCTGGTTGATTGCCTCAATAGTAACTGTAAACTCACTGTTGAAGTGCGTCAACAAATTGAAACTACCTTGTTATTACCCCAGGTAAAACTAATGCAGAAGGAATGGATCGACACTCCTCAACCCGACATGAGGATTCTTGGTTCACCAAGCCCACATCGTTAAAAACGTTTAATTATATCAAAAACTTATATTACAAGCAAAAACTTTAAAAAAATGTTATAGTTGTAATATAAAAAAATAAAATATATCTTCCAGCAACATTATCCTCAACGATAGTAATGGAAGCATTTAGGCAAATACGTTCTTAGGAGGCTACACCGTTGATGAGAGGGGAATGCTCAACAATTAGGCAACTGAATTTGATTTTTATTTGACAGACCATCCATCACCAGAGCAACAAAAGGATTATCTACTAGTGAGAGTTGGAGCTATGATTCTTGTTACTGCATTTACTATTAGCTAAAAGTAAGCACTAGCTATTTAGTTCTAGAACGAGATATTTAGCTAGTATTGATGCATTATTATTAGTCCTATTATTGGCAAGTAGATTAAGTTTAGAGCTTATCTATCTAATTGCATATATAGTCTGACGTAAAGTATTTTAACAACTTTATGCATATTTTCCTATATTTAAAACTTTAAAAATTTAACTGATAAATCATCATAGCAAAGAAAAAAGGCAATTAAATAATCTAAAAAACTAAAAGAAAGATTTCAAGATATATGACACACCACGCTTAGGAAATAAGCAAAAATGAAAACAACTAAGAAATACAAAAACCCCGCACTTAAACAAGAACTAATAGGACACCCCGCATCGATTATTGCTCCGAGAGGTAGTGAATCTATTTTTACCTGGATACAAAGTACTGGTCGGTTCAAATCCCATGAACCCGATCTGTACCATGATGACAAGCCGACAAATGAAATTGAAGAATTGATAGACGAAGAAGAATTAGATCGAGATTAATTTATGTTTCAAGCCGTTAGAGTGTTACCATAATACGTATGAAAACTCAAGCATCAAATATTCGCGCTGGCGATCGCATTATTGCCTATTTCAAGAATAAAATGCAGATCTGTACAGTGAGATGCATTTCCAACCCCGATGTAAGCAATATTACACTATCCGTATTCCTTGGCGAACGCTATCGTCATTCAAGTTCAGGCACAATTCGGTTTAAACCAGAAGCTTTAGTCGAATTGACCAACCGGGGGTTAAATGTTTTTGAGGAAGAAACAAGCCTCGAACCCGTGCGAGGTTAGCAAAATACACTTTTTATCTAACTGTTCAACCCCCCGAATTTATTCGTGGGGGTATTTTAATTAGTCCTATCCCGGTAAAAGATTACCTATCTTAGGGAGTAGGGAGTAGGGAGT
>NZ_JAYGHM010000001.1:127365-171073 GCF_034931125.1 Rivularia sp. UHCC 0363
AGTAGGGGGAGATGAGGGGATGGGGAGATGGGGGGACATGGGGGATTGATAGCGAGCGAGACGCTCGCACTACTAACTCCTAACCTTTAACCTTTGACCTTTAACCTTTTCCGTACCCGTATATTCAGGAACCCAACCTTCTCTACCGATAAAATAACGTACTGCTTTAATCCGACGTTTAGGTGTTAAATAAAACCAGTGTTCGCATCCGGCGGGTACATTGATATATTCTTGGGGCTGTACGGTAAGTTCTACTTGGCTACCATCAGGACGCACGAAACCGAATATTCCTTCTCCCTCGATGATATAGCGTACTTCATCGTCTGCGTGGGTGTGTATGCTGTCGAATTTCTGCAACATTTGATCTAGGTTGGAAATTCCTGGATGTAAAACTATTAAATCTCGTTCTTTATAGCCTGCTGTTTGCTTAAGTAGCTCAAAATACTTATCTAAGCTTTGCAATACTTCTTCCTTCTCGCTATCATCAAGGCTAGCTTGTGCAAGCTTTTGAGCTAACTCTTGGTTCTCTGCGATCGCCCAATAATCAAGTTGAATATTTAATGGCGCTAATTCCTTACTAATAGATTGCAAGTCGGTATAAATTTTTCCATTTTCTAACTCTAAAATTGCCATAATTGACCTCTAATAAGTGATAATTTAGAATTGGCTAAATGTGTTTTTAATTACATTATTTAGGATATCATTTAAAAATATTTTCTGAAATAAATCCGGAATAAATCAGGTTTATTTAATTAATATAAGCAAAAAATTAATAATTTAAATTTATCGCTCTCGAATTAACTTCAAATATTGACTTTATCTCCTCAACGTTAGTTTTGATAATGGTTTGTAGCGAACAGGCATCTATTGAAAAAGTAGTTTAATATAACAGTAAAGAGCATTTATATTTCTTAACAGACAAATCCAATGCTTGACCAAGCTTTATGTAATCGTCCTCCCAGTCAGTGGCTCGAACTAAAATCCGCGATCGCGGACTGGTTAATGAATCCAATTTTAGTAGTATTGCCGCTGTTATTTTTGATTTTCTTACCTTGGATTGTTCCCAGATTTCGTTGGAAACGTTTATGGAGTGGATTCGCAACTTTATTATTAATAACTTATTTTAGCGCTCAATTTCCGTTAATAACAGCTGTCGCAAATAAAGGTTTAGTTGCATTTGTTCCTGCCGATAGAGGTCAAAGTGCAGATGCTATTGTAATATTAGGGCGCGGACAAGTATTTAGAAATTCAAGAGTTAAAGTTGCAGCAAATCTTTGGGAATCGCAAAGAGCGCCTTTAATTTTTGCGAGCGGTGCTGGTGATGGAACCGAAATAGTTCAAAAGTTAGAACAAGAAGGTATTCCCAAAACAGCACTTGAAGAAGAACACTGTTCTCAAACTACCAAAGAAAACGCTTTATTCACAGCTTCAGTACTGCAACCCCAAGGAGTCAAGCGAATTATTTTGGTCACAGACCCTCCTCATATGTTGCGATCGCTATTAACATTTCGCAATGTCGGGTTTGAAGTGATTCCTCATAAAAGTCCTGCTCCCCATTTAACTCAAACGAGAAAAGCAATGATGATGTTTTATGAGTATATGGGTTTAGTTAAATATGGCATAAAAGGAGAGCTTGTTCCTCAAAATACCGCGAAACGAGAACAGCCACAAATTGTAGGTCAAAGATAAATATTTCAAGAAAACCACCTAATCTAGCTTCAACCAATTTAACCAACCTTCCCAGTTTTGTACAATATCAGCAAATGCTTGATATCCTGCGGCTCTCGGATGAGCGCCATCATATTTTTTAACTTCATCCATCCAGGTATCCGATCTTATCAATTCTGGGAAAATATTTAAATAGGGAACATTTAATTCGTTACAAACTTTCGCAAACTCTTTTGATAGATCGTCCATTCTTTGATTTTGCTGCTTATCTTCTATCGGTGGTGGACTAACTACTAAAACCGGGTATAAATCTTTAGCTATACTTAAAATATCCCGTAAATTAGTAATAGAATCTTGTAAAGAAATGCGAGTTTTACCATTTTCTATAGTCGTATCATTGGCACCGAAAGAAAATACAACTCTACCGTCGCATTCTTGAGTTAAACGATAAGAAACTTCCTGCAACCACCGCTTTCTCAACTCAGTACTCGTTTCTCTCCGAACTCCCAAATTATAGTAAGTAATATCAAAACCTTTCAAAAAGGCATCTTGACATATTCTACCAGCCCAACCCAAACATTCCGGGTCGCCGGTACCGTTTACAAATGATTCGCCAACAAAGCAAATTCTGATTTCTTTTAATAGTTGTGAAGTCATTTCTATCTTGGATTTTAACAACGAATTATAAGCCACAGACTCTTGAACGAGTCGCAGTAAATATACTTAGTTTGTAGGTTGGCTTCACGGCACACTTGTAATGTTGGTTTTTAATCCCATAATTCATATTGTGCCGTAACCCAACATCTTATCGCTGGTATTCTACAATATGTTGTATTCTGATGACGAATAATTTTTGTTTGTCCGCAGCCGCAATGTTGGGTTACGACACGATTAATGTATATTTTCGTCACAAATCAAATTGATTTTCGTGTCTAACCCAACCTACCATCTATTAGTTTGTAGGTTGGCTTCACGGCACACTTGTAATGTTGGTTTTTAATCCCATAATTCATATTGTGCCGTAACCCAACATCTTATCGCCGGTATTGTATAATTATGTTGTATTCTGATGACGGATAATTTTTGTTTGTCCGCAGTCGCAATGTTGGGTTACGACACGATTAATATATATTTTCGTCACAAATCAAATTGATTTTCGTGTCTAACCCAACCTACCATCTACTATTTTGGATTATTTTCTCGATCCTTCAACCAGTTTACGCCAAAATCAACGGCATCTCTAACATTAAATAACTTGGTTGGTGCCGAACCAACTTGTGAAGTCTTGACATAACCAGCTTTTTCAAAATCCTCACCCATATCGAGCAAACAATCGGTATTAAAATCAAGATCTAAATAATTTTTCCACACTCGTTTTCCCGCTGACAAAATCGGCGCTCCGTAATCAACTGTTCTAATATCACCTATTCGATATTCCGCTAAATGGAAAGCTGTACAAGTATCGTATGGGGTTCCTAATAAAAGTACATAACCGTTCAAATCGTAAAGACGAGCTAAAGGTGATTCTTCCCCAAGCGAATAATCAAGAGAATGGTTTTTGATAATAATTTCAGCATGATTCCCCCAAGCAGCAAAAGAATAAGTTGGGTGAGAACTTCGTAAAACGTTTTCATAAGTTCGGAAAACTTCAACAATTTTCCCCATCTTTCTTGTAGGAGTAACTTTTGGGTCGTAAGCTGGCATTGTATCGCGAATAATCTGCCACCACTTACTAGGAACTGCTGGATTTTGCCAAGGTTCTGGATCTGAATAATCGCTATTATGGGTAGGCATTACCAAAGTTCCGGACGGTGTAATTACATCCATCAAAGCTTGCATAACTGTAACTGCACCACCACAAATCCATCCCAAAGAACTAAGAGAAGAATGTAGAATTACCGTTATTCCTGGAGATAAACCTGCGTTAATTAAGTCTTGTGTTAAAGACTTGCGAGTGCGGGGTAATTGTGTATTAGAAATAGTATCTGCTTCAGTCATTTTATATAAGATGCGATTAATATGAATACTAATATAGAAATTTTATTACCGATTCTGGGATCGTAGATAACCGGAATAATCCGTAGTTCGTAGGTTGGCTTCACGGCACACTTATAACTTTGATTTTCAACACCAGAATTCATCTTGTGCCGTAACCCAACATCCGATCGCCGGTATACTACTACTGCTTTTCATTTGTTTTGACAGGTTTGGGTAGTGCGAGCGTCTCGCTCGCTGGTTGTAACGAGCCAGCTAGAAGCTTGCGCTTCGCGCACACTTCGTGAACGCACTACGAATTTATTACCGATCGTAATTAATGAAAAAGACCACTACAAATATCTTGTATTCTTCAATTCGTAATATTGGGTTACAACACGATTTATATAATTTTTCGTCACAAATCAAATTAACTTTCGTGTCTAACCCAACCTACCAACTACCAACTTTTTGTTCGCGATCGCCATGTTGGGTTACTAACCCAACTAAAAATATCTTGTATCCTTGAATTCGTAATGTTAGGTTACAACACGATTTATATAATTTTTCGTTATAAATCAAATTGGTTTTTGTGCCTAACCCAATCTACAAATTTTGTGTTGTTCTACGTTCAAAAATATATAATCCCGATGTCAACCGATTTAATATAAAACGCATTATTTTAACCGATAATTAACGGTGCGTTACGGCATTATTCAAATAGTAATGTTTAATCAATATTTTTCCGTGCCGTAACACACCCTACAAATTGTGTAGATAAAAACCAAAATTCCCTCCCTACATTTAGTAGGAAGGGAAAATATTCTAAAATTCAAAGCTTAGTATCTGTAACCGCCGCCACCTTGGTTGGGCTTGTGTACCATGAAGCTAAGAATTTGACATTGCTTAATGTTGTCAAAACCAACTACACGAATGAAGCAGTTAGGAAACTGAGAACGACAACCTTGAACTTCAGCTAATACTTCTTGTGGAGATCTAGCATTAAACAAAGGTAACTTCCACATTGTCCAATACATTTCTGTTGGTTCAGAAACTTCGTTGAACTCAATCGCAGGAAAATAACCCTGGTCTAAAATAAATTGAATCTGACGCGCAATTTGAGCATCGGTTAATGGTGGTAAGTAAGAAAGGGTTTCGTACCGACGCTCTTTTGGTAAAGTTTGCATATTTTTGATTAGTTATTAGTGGTTAGTTGTTAGTTGATAGTTGTTAGTTGATAGTTGTTAGTTGTTAATGAAAACTCCTAACTCCTCATTCCTAACTCTTAACTCCTAACTGTTTTCGCTCGAATCATCCGAGCTACTATCTAAAGTTGGTTGTTCTTGTTGAACGCTGGGGTTAGATAAATCTAATTGCGTAATCCGCTCAAGATGCTGACGACGATGTTCCATGTTGGCTTGCACAATTCCAGTACTTACCATTTCGGGCAAAAATTCGGCTACTTCCTCCGCTAAATGCTGCCTGACTGTCATAATCCGTAAAGCTAATTCAGGCTTTTCTCGGAATAATTCTTCAATATACGCTTCTCCATCTTGGATTTTTTCCTTGGTAGAAAAGCGATGCAGCCAAGCTGCAACATAAGGATTCGTTTCGTTAATTTGAGCCGATACCGTTCTCACTGCTTGATATGTCAAGTAGCTTTGCAGCATCTTGGCTGTGTCTTTGGCAATTTGCTTTATATCCATACATGACCCCAGCCCATAATAATTATGAGTTATAAGTTTTGAGTTTTAAATTAAAGCGATTTTAAACTTAAAACCCGAAACGAAACACTCACAACTAATACATTTAGACGGTATCCATTGCCTCGAACTCGAACTTGATTTCTTTCCAAAGTTCGCAAGCCGCAGCTAATTCAGGAGACCATTTTGCAGCTTCGCGGATAATATCGTTACCTTCGCGAGCCAAGCTGCGTCCTTCGTTACGTGCTTGAACACAAGCTTCCAACGCAACGCGGTTTGCAGTTGCACCAGGAGCATTCCCCCAAGGGTGTCCTAAAGTACCACCACCAAACTGTAGTACGGAGTCATCACCGAAGATTTCTAATAGTGCGGGCATATGCCATACGTGGATACCACCAGAAGCAACAGCCATTACTCCGGGCATGGAAGCCCAATCTTGAGTAAAGTAAATACCGCGAGACTTATCTTGCTCGATGTAGTTTTCACGCAACAGGTCAACGAAACCCATTGTAATACCGCGTTCGCCTTCAAGTTTACCAACCACAGTACCAGTGTGGATGTGGTCTCCACCAGACATACGTAATGCTTTAGCTAATACGCGGAAGTGAATACCGTGATTCTTTTGACGGTCAATTACCGCGTGCATTGCTCTGTGGATGTGTAGCAATATACCGTTGTCGCGACACCAGTGAGCCAAGGTGGTGTTAGCAGTAAAACCTGCGGTCAGGTAGTCATGCATGATGATGGGCATCTTGAGTTCTTTTGCATACTCAGCCCGCTTGAGCATTTCTTCACAAGTAGGAGCGGTTACGTTGAGGTAGTGACCCTTGATTTCGCCGGTTTCTGCTTGTGCTTTATAGATAGCATCAGCAACAAAGGTAAAACGGTCTCTCCATCTTTGGAAAGGTGCGGAGTTAATATTTTCGTCGTCTTTGGTGAAGTCCAAACCACCGCGCAAACACTCGTATACAGCGCGTCCGTAGTTTTTAGCGGATAAACCTAATTTAGGCTTAATGGTACAACCCAATAGAGGACGACCATACTTGTTCAACTTATCGCGCTCTACCTGAATACCGTGAGGAGGTCCTTGGAAAGTTTTTAGATAAGCAACAGGTATACGCAAATCTTCCAAACGTAGCGCCCGCAAAGCTTTGAAACCAAATACGTTACCTACAATCGAGGTCAAAACGTTAGTAACAGAACCTTCTTCAAACAAATCCAAAGGATAAGCTACATAACAAATGTACTGATTATCTTCACCGCGAACTGGCTCGATATCATAGCAACGACCTTTGTAGCGGTCTAGGTCGGTGAGCAAGTCAGTCCATACAGTTGTCCAGGTACCTGTAGAAGATTCAGCAGCTACAGCAGCACCAGCTTCTTCTGGAGGAACTCCGGGTTGAGGAGTCATCCGGAAAGCCGCCAAAAGGTCTGTATCTTTTGGAGTGTAGTCCGGGGTGTAATAAGTTAATCTATAATCTTTTACCCCAGCTTCATACCCTGATTTAGACTGAGTTCTCGTTTGAGAGTAAGACATATTTTATCCAATCCTAAAAGTTAATCTTTTTGCTTACAAATTACGCGACAGCCGAACTTACAATCGAATATTTCCTTCTGATTCTCGGAAGGACTTACTGATTTCTTTTCTTAGAGTTTGTCTAAAGTATTCAAGGGATTATTCTCCTTGCAAACTTCAAGCGAATCAAAAAAATTTCTTTGTTCGTTCCGCAACTCCTGTGACATACTTACACTTCTCTTACGTAAGTATAGGTTTCTCAGCCACTCATCGATGATGACATTAACTGAGCTTTTCAGCCGTGTGTCCCACGGACTTTCGGATACAAACAACTTGTTTTTGCCTACCTTGCATAATCCTTAATTTCACTCAATCAACAGGAAAAAGTGGTTCACACTTCAACTTATTCGTTGAGATTTAGATAAGCGATCGGCGGAAGTCAAAACTGTACGCGAAGCAATCTGTAGCCTGTCTCACAATATATCAAGAATTTGAATGGTTATTATTTGAATCTTTTTAACTTTTATATTTGAATTTCTTATCATACGTATATTTTAACTTTTTATTAAGAAGCCTTTACAAAATGGTCGTTATAATAGTTACTTTTTGATAAGGGTTTTGGGTATGGAATATAAAATTACTCGAATTAGCTCTAGCTGATAATTGATAACTGTCAAAAGGGAACACTGAGATTAGTTGTTTTCGTAGAGATTATCATCGTGGTGTTTTTTAGTCAGCGTACTAGTTTATTCTTCTGTTCTTCCTTACTGGGATTGGTGACATTTTCGGGTTTTGGCGATCGCGTTGCGGCAGAAAAAATTCTGCGTGTCGATCCATCGGAACTAACTCCGGCTTATCCTGTTTCACCACCACCACCGCGACAACAGCCTTTACCAGAGCAAAGACGACAAATCGAAAATATCCAAGAAACCGATTTTAGCGTCAAAGCTTTGCAGGCAGACTACACGGGAGATCTTTGGGTCGGTTACGGACGAGGTTTAACACGGATTAATCCTAATACAGGCGAAATATTAGCTCGCGTTAATTTACCTAATTACGCTATTGGGGCAATGGTGCAAGATAAAGTTGGACGCTTATGGGTCGGAAGCTATGAAGGATTGAAACGAGTAGACCCCCGCAGTAATGAAATTACAGCCCAGAATTTATTTTTACCTTCCAAAAGAGTATTATCTTTACAAGTTGACAAACGCGGTTATGTTTGGGCGGGTACAGATAACGGTTTGGCTTTGATTAGTCCCGATGAAGGATTGATTATGACCACATTAAAAAAACTTCCCGGTGTCAGTGCAAATGCCATGACAATGGACGCTCAAGGTCATCTTTGGGTGGGAACTTTGGATGGTTTGGTGCGAGTCAATACCGCCAAAGCTGTTGTAATGAAACAGATTAAAGAGTTGCCGGGTACAACCGTACAAACATTGGCTATTGACTCTTTAGGATTAATTTGGGCGGGAACACCCAATAATTTACTAGTTATTAACTCGAAAACTGGGGCAATATTACGTTCTGTAACAGCTTTACGGGGACGCAATGTGACATCTATCAGTTTTGCTAATGATAAGAGCGTTTGGGTTGGCACCGATAACGGTTTGTTAAGATTAAATCCATATACGGGAGCTGTTCTAGATAAAGTCGCCGGTCTTCCTTCCAGTAGAATTATTTCTATTGCACCCGACGTTGGCAACAAACTATGGATTGGTACCAGTGAAGGTTTAGCTTGGCTAATGCCCAAAATGGAAAAAGCAAAAGCGCATCTTGCATTTACTCGCGCAGTGCAGTAGGAGATGGGGAGATGGGGAGATGGGGAGAATTCCCAATTACCAATTACCAATTCCCAATCCCCAATCCCCAATTCCCAATTCCCAATTCCCAATTCCAAAATCCAAAATCCTTTAATGGCTATTACTATCCAAAAGTTAATTCAATATAAGCAACAAAATCGTCCCATTGTGGTGCTAACTGCTTGGGATTATCTGATTGCTCAGTTATTAGATGATAGTGGGGTGGATTTAATTTTGGTTGGTGACTCGATGGCTGGGGTTTTGGGTTATCAAAATACGCTGCCGATTTCTCTGGAAGAAATGATATACCATGCTAAAGCTGTAAGACGCGGGGTAAAGCAAGCTTTGATGGTAGTTGATTTACCATTTATGACTTATCAAGAAAGCGTTGCTCAAGCGATGCATTCGGCGGGTAGGGTATTAAAAGAGACGGGAGCTACGGCAGTAAAATTAGAAGGCGGATATCCGTCCATGATTGATACGATCGCTCGTTTGGTACAAGCGGGAATTCCGGTGATGGGACACGTTGGTTTAACACCGCAATCGGTAAATCAAATGGGTTTACGGCAACAAGGTAAAACCGAAGCAGCCCGAAACAATATTTTGCAAGAGGCGATCGCTTTAGAACAAGGGGGTGTTTTTTCAATGATTTTGGAGCATATTCCCGCAGATTTGGCATTAGAAATTACTCAAAAAGTTAGCATTCCTACTATTGGAATTGGAGCCGGTTCTCACTGCGACGGGCAGGTTTTAGTCACTTCCGATTTACTTGGACTTTCTGAAAAACAACCGCCGTTTGCCAAAGTTTATACAAATTTGCGCGAGACAATTACTCAAGCTGTAAGTGAGTTTAGTCAAGAAGTTCGGGAAGGGAAGTTTTGAAGGAGTGAGGAGTTAAAAGTTAGGAGTTAGGAGTGAGGAGTTAGGAATATAGAAATTTTGGATTATTTGGTAATTAGGCTTATTGAAAAGTTAAATCGTAGTGCGAGCATCTTGCTCGCTTGAGACATAAGTAAGTGAACAAGATGCTCGCTTGAGACATAAGTAAGTGAACAAGATGCTCGCTTGAGACATAAGTAAGTGAACAAGATGCTCGCTTGAGACATAAGTAAGTAGTTAAGCAAGATTATTTATATATTTACTACTCAGTTATATAACCGTTCCCTATCTAAACGAAATGTTAAATTAATTTTGCACAGGTACTTGTAGCGAGCTTATAGTTTGCACTAGGGACGGAAAATTGAATATTTTTTAATTTGGAAGTCCTGATATAATTCCCAATTTTTTTTGATTAATATCACTTTACAAGTTTAAATTTATACGATTGATTATCTTTTTTATTCAAATAAACCACAGTCACTTAATTTGTACGGTAAATACTTTTACATATAATATTTTGAACAATATTTTGGGTTTTCTGAAGTTTTTATAAATAGATGAACTGTAGATGCCTGATCGTGTTATTGGTGGATTGTATTTACTTCCTGTACGAGTGGCGATCGCCATTCGGATGGCACAGATGGGATATGAAGAAAAACGCCACATGGTGCCGGTGAAAACTTCTTCAGACTGTATAGGTCGGCGTGTCATTCTCGTGAGATATTGTAAATAGTAATTTATATATAAATCGCCATTCGTTTGAGTTTAAGTTCTACAGTTCTCTCCACAAACACTTATTAGCTTTAAAATAAGCAGTTATGTCTAAGGTTCTAGTTTCCGATTCAATTGACCAGGCAGGAATTGACATCTTGTCTCAAGTTGCTAACGTTGATGTCAAATTAGATTTAAAGCCGGAAGAATTACAGCAAATTATTGGTGAATATGATGCGCTGATGATTCGTTCGGGTACAACCGTGACTCAATCCGTAATTGAAGCTGCTACAAATCTAAAAATTATCGGTCGTGCTGGTGTGGGTGTTGATAATGTGGATGTACCCGCAGCCACTCGCAAAGGAATTGTAGTAGTAAATTCTCCTGAAGGTAATACCATTGCAGCAGCCGAACACGCTTTAGCGATGATGATGGCAATGTCTCGCAATATTCCAGATGCAAATGCTTCGGTAAAATCCGGTGAATGGAACCGCAAAAGTTTTGTTGGTGTTGAAGTTTATAAAAAGACTTTGGGTATCGTTGGTTTAGGCAAAATTGGTTCTCATGTAGCTAGCGTTGCGAAAGCAATGGGAATGAAATTACTCGCTTTTGACCCGTTTATTTCTAACGAAAGAGCGGAACAAATGGGAGTTCAGCTAGTAGATTTAGATTTACTGGTACGACAAGCCGATTACATCACGCTGCATATTCCCAAAACTCCAGAAACCACTCATATCATTAACGCCGAAATGTTGGCGAAAATGAAACCTAACGCTCGCATTATCAACTGCGCTCGCGGTGGAATCATTGATGAGGAAGCTTTAGCAGCAGCCCTTAAGCAAGGTACAATCAAGGGCGCGGCGTTGGATGTTTACGAGTCGGAACCTTTGGGTGATTCTCCCTTGAAAGCTTTAGGAAAAGAAGTGATTTTGACTCCGCACTTGGGAGCATCCACTAACGAAGCACAAGTAAACGTGGCGATCGATGTAGCCGAACAAATTCGTGATGTATTACTAGGATTACCAGCTCGTTCTGCGGTAAATATTCCCGGACTTAATCCCAATGTCTTGGAAGAACTCAAGCCTTATATGGAGCTAGCGGAAACATTAGGTAACTTGGTCGGACAGCTTGCCGGTGGCAGAGTAGAATTACTTAATGTCAGCCTACAAGGAGAACTCGCAACTAACAAGAGCCAACCTTTAGTTGTAGCTTCTCTTAAAGGATTGCTTTATCAAGCTTTACGCGAAAGAGTGAATTACGTTAACGCTAGCATTGAAGCTAAGGAAAGAGGAATTCGCGTGATTGAAACGCGGGATGATTCAGTTAAAGATTATGCCGGTTCGCTGCATTTACAAGCTACGGGTAATTTGGGAACTCATTCAGTAACGGGTGCTTTGTTGGGTGGTGGAGAAATTCGGATTACTAGCCTTGATGATTTTCCCATCAACGTACCACCAAGCCGCTATATGCTATTTACCGTACATCGCGATATGCCGGGACTTATCGGTAAAATAGGTTCTTTGTTGGGCAGTTTTAACGTTAATATTGCCAGTATGCAGGTAGGACGTAAAATTATTCGCGGTGATGCGGTAATGGTCTTGAGTATAGACGATCCCTTACCAGACGGAATCTTGAAAGAGATTACCAAGGTACCCGGCATTCGAGATGCATATACAGTAACCCTATGAAAAGTTAGGAGTTAGGAGTGTGGAGTTAAGAGTTGAAAGTTAGGAAGATGAAAGTTTGAAAAATAGAACCACTGGATTTAGTAATTGGGAGTTCGGACACAATCTTTACTTATAAATTTTCTTATTTCTAACTCCTAACTCATAACTCCTAACTCCTAACTCCTAACTCCTAACTCCTAACTCTTTTAATCCGATGGCAAAAACTTGGTGGGAACTACAGATTCTCTGCTCTCCAGAGATTGAAGATTCGGTGTTTTGGCGGCTTGAGGAATTTGGCTGTCGGGGAACTGCCAGCCAAAAAAAAGGTAATTTAATTTCAGTACAAGCATACTTACCGGAATTTCAAGCACACTTATTAGACTTAGCTGCACTATCGCTGTGGTTGCGTCAAGATGCTCTTTGTTTGGAAACTCCGTTACCTTCTTTACAGTGGAAACTAATCGACGAAGAAGACTGGTCGAGTAGCTGGAAACAACATTGGCAACCTCAAGAAATTGGCGATCGCTTTTTAATTAATCCCTCTTGGATACCGGCTCCCCAAAACACCGAGCGGATCGTTGTGAAACTTGACCCAGGTGTAGCTTTTGGTACTGGCGCTCACGCGACTACTCAGCTTTGTTTGGAATCCCTAGAAATGCGCTTTAGCGATATACCACAATCTTTTGTTGGCTCGGAAGAAAAAAAAGAAGCTGCGGTAATTGCTGATATTGGCTGCGGTTCGGGTATACTTTCCATCGGAGCATTACTATTAGGAGCAAAAAAAGCTTACGCTGTAGATGTTGACTCCTTAGCAGTAAATGCGACCATAGAAAATCGCGAATTTAACGGCATTGACAGCGAACGTTTGATGGTAGCGCAGGGGAGTGTAGAAGCAATTCAAAAACTGATTGCAGAACCAGTAGACGGTATTGTCTGCAATATTTTAGCCGACATTATTATGGAATTAGTTCCCTCAATGAGCGCGATCGTTAAACCTACTACCTGGGCTATTTTTAGCGGTATTTTATTAGAACAATCTAACGCTGTCACCGAGGTTTTAGAGAAAAATGGCTGGTTGGTTGCGACTTTATGGAAGCGGAAAGAATGGTGTTGTTTGAATGTGAGGAGAAGTTAGCAACCTCTTCATCATTAAAGTTTGTACAATTGAACCACTAAGGATTGATTCGATTGTCGATCTTCTGGAATGTCAGCGCTTCTTTTAGAAATTACTATCTTGTGTTTCAATCCTAGATAACGTAAATAACCAGCTATTTCCTCACCTCGCTCTCTGGCAATTTCTTGACTCAACTCCGATTCACCAGGATTAGAAAAAATTCGTATACCAACACTTTTATGGTCAAATTCTACAACTTGCTTTTCTAATTTATCTAGCGTTTCTACACCTTGATTGGTAATTTTGTTAGAGTCAACTAAAAATGCAACCTCTACCTGTAAAGGATTTTCAGCAATATCATCTGCTGTTTTAAGCTTTTTAGGAGTAGGAGTAGGGGTGGAAGTGGGAGTAGAAATAATTACTGCTTCCGACTTATTAGATTCATCCCTCACAGATGTACTTTTTGTATCTGTGACATAAGTATATTCTACATCCGAATGGGAACCAAATCCAAACTGATACGCCAACCAAATACCAGCAATGCTAAGACCGAAAGTAGCTCCTAGAATAGAAATCAATCCAACCGGACTTTCACGCTTGCTCATAAAATCCTATATTTAAGACGGCATATCATCCGACTCTGACTAACATACACTTTTTTTACACTATTTATCAGTATTTTTCAGTAAACACCGTTACTAGTAGATGATATAGGTCAAAGGTTAAAGGATAAAAGTTAAAATTTTTCCCCTTTTTACGTAAAAAAACCCGATTTAAAAATAAACCGGGTTCTGAGTATTAGTAACTAACTGAGCCATTTCTTTTTATATCTTCCCAACTTTCTCGCATAGCTTTAATGTCTACAAACAAAACTTTTGCGGAAGTAATTAGAGAAATTGTTGCAAATGTTGAACTAACTGCGGTGCTTGCATTGCACCTTCAATTTTATCTACTGGCTGACCTTGTTTAAACAACACTAATGTAGGAAGGGCATAAATTTGATACTGACTTGCTAATGCCGGATATTTTTCAGTGTCAATTTTAACAATTCTTATTTTTCCTTGCAGTTGGGAATTAACTTGATCTAAAATCGGTGCCATCATTTGGCAAGGTCCGCACCATTCAGCGTAAAAATCTACTAATACTGGTACATCGGCACCAGATAACATTTCTTCAAAGTTGTTGAATTGCTTTTTACTAGCCATATCACAAAACCTGTTTTTTACCTTTGCTGTTTAATACTAATATCTAAACCAAAATTAACGTAAATCGTCGGTACAAATCAGCCTATTATATTTAGCGGGTTGAGATGATGAAATTATATTGAGGAAGACTAATGGAACTAATGAGCGAAAGTTTGCAGAGTTTACGCGAACAAGTTGCCGTTGTTACTGGTGCTTCGCGGGGAATTGGAAGAGCAATTGCTCAAGAACTAGCAACATTAGGGGCAACCGTAGTTGTTAATTATGCCAATTCTAGTCAAGCTGCCGAAGAGTTGGTATCGGAAATTACCGCAGCCGGAGGAAGTGCGATCGCGCTGCAAGCTGATGTTTCTCAAGTTGAAGAAGTAGAT
This sequence comes from Rivularia sp. UHCC 0363, assembly GCF_034931125.1. Taxonomy (NCBI): domain Bacteria; kingdom Bacillati; phylum Cyanobacteriota; class Cyanophyceae; order Nostocales; family Rivulariaceae; genus Rivularia; species Rivularia sp. UHCC 0363. The sequence goes on from NZ_JAYGHM010000001.1 coordinate 141,973, forward strand.
CGGCTAATTAATACTGTTTTAGAAAAGTTTAATCGGATTGATATTTTAGTTAACAATGCCGGAATAACCCGCGATACTTTACTTTTACGGATGAAGCCGGAAGATTGGCAAGCTGTAATAAATATTAATTTAACTGGCGTATTTTTGTGTACTCGCGCCGTCAGTAAAACTATGTTGAAAAAGCGTTCGGGAAGGATTATAAATATTGCTTCAGTTGCGGGTCAAATGGGTAATCCCGGACAAGCGAACTATAGCGCAGCCAAAGCGGGAGTAATTGGTTTAACTAAAACTTTAGCAAAAGAATTTTCCTCTCGCGGTATTACAGTTAATGCTGTTTCTCCTGGGTTTATTGAAACTGATATGACAAGCAATCTTCAATCAGAAGAAATTCTCAAAGCGATACCTTTAGGACGTTACGGTAAACCAGAAGAAATCGCTGGAATGGTGCGTTTCTTAGCCGCAGATGCCGCAGCAGCATACATTACCGGACAAGTTTTCAACGTTGATGGTGGAATGGTGATGGCATAATTCGATTTTAGATTTTGGATTACCCTGCGGGAAGACGCTTTCGCGTCAATGGATTTTGTAGCTTGTATAGCATTACAAGAGAACAGGGAATAGGGAACAGGGAACGGAAAACGTCCTAACCCTAAAACGTAGTGCTATATCTCCTTAAAAGCGAGTAAACTACCCATCACCTCCCTTCGGGTAGGTGAGGGCTTTTGAAAGAGCCTAACGTTTACCAGACTAAGTACTTCGAGTACTACGTTAATAGCAAGTGTTAAGAGACCTACCAAGGGATTGTTGCTAGTCCGTTGCTCTAGAACCGAACAATTAAACATCTTTAATGGGTTAAGGAAGTGTTGTTTGGAAAGTACCGACTATTAACTTTGTCGAAGCTAACATTACCCTGCAAAGGAGGGACTTTATGTCCAATTTTGTTTTTGTAATCGATACTGATAAAAAGCCTTGTAACCCTATACACCCTGCCACAGCTAGAAAATTGTTAACTTCTAAAAAAGCTGCTGTGTACCGGACTTACCCGTTCACAATCATTCTAAAAAATGTTTCAACGAAGAAACTTTCATCCGTTCAAATTAAAATCGATCCCGGTTCAAGAGTAACAGGATTCGCTTTAGTTAAAGATAATAAAGTTGTTTTTGGTGCGGAATTAACGCATAGAGGTTCCGCCATCAAAGCGTCTTTAGAATCTAGAAAATCGTTAAGACGCGGTAGAAGAGCAAGACACACTAAATACCGCAAGCCAAAATTTTCAAATAGAGCTAGACCAAAAGGATGGTTAGCACCGTCTTTGCGGCATCGGGTAGAAACCGTATTAACTTGGGTCAAAAAATTCATCAAATTAACTCCTGTAACTGGCATTTCTCAAGAGCTAGTAAGGTTTGATTTGCAACAGCTAGAGAATCCAGAAATATCAGGTGTTGAGTATCAACAAGGTGAACTTTTGGGCTACGAAGTTAGAGAATATCTACTCAACAAATGGGATAGAAAATGCACCTACTGTGGTGTAGAAAATGTACCACTTCAGGTAGAACATATTCATCCAAAAGCCAAAGGGGGGAGCAATAAAATATCAAATCTTTGCCTAGCTTGTGACAAATGTAATAAGAAAAAAGGAACGCAAGATATTAAAACCTTTCTATCAAAAAAACCAGAACTAAGTAAGAAAATACAATTGCAAGCCAAGCGTCCACTAAAAGATGCGGCTGCTGTGAATTCTACCAGATGGGCATTATTTAACGCATTGAAAACAACAAATCTACCAGTTAGCACGGGCTCAGGCGGTTTAACTAAATTCAACAGAACGAGACTCAAACTTCCTAAAACCCATTGGTTAGATGCTGGATGTGTTGGTACTGTTGACAGTTTAGAAGTTTTGACAACTAAGCCTTTGTTAATTAAAACAGTCGGTCATGGTTCTAGACAATCCTGTAGAACCGATAAATACGGTTTTCCAAATCGATACGTACCTAGTAATAAAATCCATTTTGGTTTTCAAACTGGGGACATCGTTAAAGCAGTTGTCAAAACTGGTAAAAAAGTTGGCTGTTACGTCGGAAAAGTGGCTATTCGTTCATCAGGCAGTTTCAATATTTCTGGCTTACACGGATTAGTTCAAGGAATATCGTACAAGTTTTGTAAACGCATTCACTCAAAGGATGGATACTCATATGCAACTTAAACCCAAGAAATTGGGAATTACTCAACTGTTCCTCTCATTGTTTTTGCTAAAACTCAAATACATTCAAGGAACGTTTCGTAATTTCCCCTCCATTCCTCCCGCCACTGAACGGAGTACCGTTACAGTCGGGGTCTCCTGGAGGTTTTAGATGAAATAAACACATTTTTTCTACTCCCTATTCCCCATTCCCTATGTTTCTTAAAATCTAAAATCTAAAATTCAAAATTCACTGTTCGCTGTTCGCTGATTTCTGACCGAAGTACAGAATTAAAAGTATGAATAAGCCCAATCCTGTTAAATATTTAATGGGGTCTGGGATGCTGGGATTAGGAGAGAAAAAACCTTCTATAACCCCGGCAATAATTAACATCGGTACAATCCCAAATACTAACTGTACCGCTTGAGAACCATGAAGTTTGATCGCATCTAGACGACGATATTTTCCGGGAAATAATATAGCTTTACCAATTAATAATCCCGCACCTCCAGCTAGAAAGATGGCAGGTAATTCTAAGGAACCATGCGGAAGTACAAACGCCCAAAAAGGATAAGCTAAACTATTTTGACCGACTAAAGTTGCAACTGCACCAATTAATAAACCATTGAATATCATTAAATAAACTGTGAAGGCTCCAGCGGTTATTCCACCAGCAACCGCACCAAAAGATACTCTTAAGTTATTAATTGTAATCCCTGAAGATGCTAGAGGTTCAACGCCGACAATCGAACCCATCCATAATTCCCCATCGTCGCGAACTTTAGAAATTATTGTTGGAGGTACTATTAAAGATATAAAGGTTGGGTCTTGCCAAGCGTACCACCAAGCTACTATTCCCCCTAAAAGAAATAAAGCTGTCGCGAAAGCGATATACGGAAAAGTCTGCCTTACTATTGCAGGTAATCCCCAACGATAAAACTTTACTGCTCCCAACCACTCTTGCCGTCGCGAACCTTGATAAACTTGCGTATATGCACGAGTTGTTAAAGTTTGTAAATTTTGAATAATAGTATTGCCTAAATTTTGAGTCCGAGCGCGGGCTAAATCTGCCGCAACGGAACGATATAAACTTGCGAGTTCCCTGATTTCCTTGGCTGTGAGGGACTTTAAACCTTTTTTCTCTATTTGTCTCAACAAAGAATCCAAGCGTTGCCAATTTGGTTCTCGTCTTGCAATCCAACGTTGAATATTCATGTAATTTTTTGGGAAAAACTATCTTTTAAGTTAATTTAATATAGCCTTTGAACAAATTCCAGACAAAAAAACGCTCTTATTTGTATTATGTCTTCTAATTTAAATCCCGATCCAGTACAGCCTCTAAGTCTAGGTAATGTTATCAGTGCCGGTTTGCGGATGTATAGTTCTCATCTGAAGTCTTACCTTGGTTTAGCATTTAATGCCTATGTATGGATAATCGTACCAGTTTATGGCTGGGCAAAATGTTCGGCGATTTTAGCTTTGATCTCGCGGTTATGTTTTGGTGAATTAGTAAATCAGCCTGAAAGCGTAAGATCGGGACGCAAAGTCATCAATTCGCGCTTGTGGCAGTTTTTGCTGATGAACTTACTAATGTTAGTAATTTTCTCAGTTTTTTTAATTGTTCTAATTATTTTATATTTAATTGCAGCAGTAGCAATTGCTGGCTTGATTACTGCACTTACTAGTGGAGGGAATACGCTTAATCCTGGTATTGTAATATTACTAATATTGTTCGGAATTATTTTCTTGGGCGCTATATTAACAGCTACCCTTTGGATACAGGCTCGACTTTTTGTAGTTGAAATACCTTTGGCAATTGAAGATAATATTGATGCTACTTCAACTATTAGTAGAAGTTGGGAGTTAACCAAGGGTCAGGTATGGCGAATTGTAGGAATTTTGCTGGTTGGTTATTTAATAACCATACCCATACAGGCTCCGCTTTCTATCGTCAACGTTTTGATACAGTTTGCTTTGGGTAGATTAGCTCAAACTCAAGAGAATCCATCATTGTTGTTACTTTCATCTTTAATTAACATAGCTATTAGTTTAGTAAGTGCTGCAATAGTAGTACCTTTTTGGCAAGCAATCAAAGCAACTATTTATTACGACCTCCGCAGTCGTCGCGAAGGTTTGGGTTTGCAATTACGCGACCATGATATTTAATTAAAAAATTCTTTAATCATGCACATATTTAAACGTGTAAAATTCCGTACTCCTGAAAGTATAGAATTAGAATTTACCCTTGCTGGAATTGGTAATCGTGCTTGGGCATTGTTAATTGACTATCACGTTTTAGGATTAACAATAGCGTTATTTATAGTCGTTTGGACAACGATTTGGACTCAACTGAGCCAATTTTGGATCTCAATTTTTGGTACTCAAACTCCTCTATGGATGTTAGCGATCGCCTTTTTTATTGTGTTCGCGATTTACGTAAGCTATTTTGTATTCTTTGAAGCGTTATGGCAAGGACAAACACCTGGTAAACGCTTTGCAAAAATTCGCGTCATTAGAGATGACGGTAAACCTGTAGGATTACCCCAAGCAACTTTACGGGCTTTATTAAGACCAGTTGATGAGCTCTTATTTATCGGAGCTTTTCTAATTATGCTTGGTGGTAAAGAAAAACGTTTAGGAGATTTAGTAGCTGGTACAATTGTGATTCAAAATCAACTCCCCATAGCATCAACAACAATTGTAGTTTCAGAACCAGCTAAAGCATTCAGTTCTGAGTTACTGCAAATCGCCGACTTTTCGCCAATGTTACCCGATGATTTTGCTGTAATTAGCGAATACTTACGGCGACGGGTAGCAATGTTACCAAAAGCGAAAAGTGATTTATCTTTAAAATTAGCCAAACAAATCAAAGAAATTATTCATCTAGAAAATGTACCTCAAAATATTAGTTCCGATGTTTTTTTAGAAGCTATTTATGTTGCTTATCAAGAAAAGAATGGAGAACTTAGGAGTTGGGAATAAAAATTTGGAATTGGTAATTGGTAATTGGTAATTGGTAATAGAATTTTCTAGATGAGAAACAACTAGGGAGCAAGATGCTCTCACTACAAATAGTTTATAAGTCTTTCCTTGTGTGTGCTTGTCTCCCAATCTTCACATTACCGATTACCGATTACCTATTACCCAAGACTTTATTAACTAAGAGCCAAAACTGGGAAATTTGGTTTTCGGTAATAATGGGTCATGTCATCAAATTTACGTAATTCGGCGCGACTCACTGTTAATGTAGGTATGTTTTCAGTCCATTTCTGATTTAATTCTGAAAGCATGGTGGCGAAATTAGCTCGGTCTAGATCGGGCGTAATCTCGCTAAAGTAACCTAGAGTAACGTGTGGCGTAAAATTATACTGCTGCTCAATTCCCAACGCGATCAATTTAGGATTTTGATAAATTGCCCGACGTAGGTTAATAATTTGCTCGTAGCTATTTTCATCTAGCGGTACCAAACAAATTGCTACAGCTCTTGGCATAAGCATTAATCCTAACATTTGCCATTTTGAAGGATTTGGAGTCACAGAATTTTGATATTGTTGAAAAATATCATCAAAACATGACTTTAATTGTGCTTCAAAATCTGGATTTGTTGCGATCGCGTCACGATAAGCGCTATCCCAAATCAAATCCGCTAAAGTCAAATGAAAGCTATCAGGAGGTATAGGAATAATTAGATCCGAACAGATCGGCATCTGCAAAAGTTCTTGTTGATAATCCCGTAACTTCGAGCAGAAAGTAGAGTTCATTGAATCTTCTTCCCCATGAGGTGGGGTAATTAGCGTATACCCAGGAAAAGATACGGCTTTTTTGTCTCCCCCTGGATGTGAGGCAAATTTAGCAGATTCCTGTAGATGCTGAACTTGAGAAGTATAAGCTGACAGCAGAGTCATCCGCGCCACTCGATTCATGTAAGTTTGATAATTGTCGTCCAAGCTTGATATTCTCCCGCACTCATTGGATAAATTGTAGGCAAAATCACTCAATTTAACCAAGATAAAGAGTTATGAGTTAGGAGTGAGGAGTTAGGACTTATGAATTCATAATTATCTTTCTCCCCATCCCCCCATCTCCTTGTCCCCCAATCCCTCTCTCACAATGCCAATCCACATATACTGGGGCGAAGATGATTTTGCGATGTCTAAGGCGATCGCCAATTTACGTGACGAGGTTCTCGATGCGAATTGGATTTCGTTTAATTACACGACTTTTCCCCCAGAACATCCTAATGCTGCAATTGATGCTCTAAATCAAGCGATGACACCACCTTTCGGAACTGGTGGACGTTTGGTGTGCCTGATGAATGCCTCTATTATTCAGCAATCTGATGAAATGGTGTTATCTGAGTTACAGCGTACATTACCCGTAATTCCCGAAAATTCTCACTTATTAATTACTAATTCTAGTAAACCCGACGAAAGATTAAAATCAACGAAATTATTCAAAAAATTTGCCCAAATTCGCGAATTTCCTCTTGTTTCGCCCTGGAAGACGGATTTGCTGATCGAATCTGTCAACAAGGCTGCAAATTCCCTAGGACTAAAATTAACTTCTAAGTGCGCGGAATTTTTGGTAGAGGCTGTAGGTAACGATACACGCTTACTTTATAACGAGTTAGAAAAATTACAGCTTTATGTCCAAGATAGTAAGAAACCAGTAGACGTTGATACCGCTGCTCAATTAGTCACAAATGGAACGAGAAGTAGCCTAGAGCTAGCTGGTGCGATTAGAATGGGAAATACTCCCCAAGCATTGAGTTTAGTAGCAGATTTGCTCAATGCTTCCGAACCTTCTTTACGAATAGTTGCTACACTCATTGGTCAGTTTCGCACTTGGTTGTGGATTAAAATTATGATGGAAACTGGTGAACGTTCTTCACAAGCGATCGCAAGTGCTGCTGAGGTTCGTAATCATTACCGCATCAAATATTTGCTTAACGAAGTTCAGTTTCTTTCGGTGCAGCAACTAGTATCCTGCTTGCCTATACTACTTGAATTGGAAGTGAATTTAAAACAAGGAACTGCACAAGTTTTAATCCTGCAAACTAAAGTCATTGAACTGTGCCAAATCTGTAAAAAAAGATGAAAATAAAAATATTTATTGAATTTATGCTCGTTCTTTAAGGGAACAACTGACGCTTTAAACAATTCAAACTTATTAACATCTTATTACTGTAGTTAATTATCGCAAAGTATATGAAGAGAATTACTCATTCTTTAAAGAGGATTAACATAGCTCGAATACTTTCTAAGTCTATTATTTTGGGTCTTTTGGCCACTGTAAGTATTGTTGCTAGCAGTATAGTTACGACGAGTTCAAAAGCTAACGCTCAAACTCCTTCACCTATTGATAGCACTGAGATTACCAATTATTCTAGAGCTTTGTTAACAATAGAGCAAAGCCGCATCCAAGCATTTGAAGAAATCAAGAAAATTTCTGGAGGTAAAGAACTTCCGGCAATTGTTTGTAATCAGCCTAAAACCATAGAATCTCTATCAACGGGAAAAGCTAGAGATATTGTCAAAAAGTACTGTCAGCGTTCTCAGACGATTGTTCAAGATAATGGTCTGAGCATTGAACGCTTCAACAATATTACTTTAAAATTACAAAATGATGAAAGTTTGAAAAGGCAGATTTATAATACTTTAATTCGCCTACAAAAAAAGCCTAATTAGACTTAGGCAAAATTTAAGCTAAAAATCATATTTCTCGGTCAAAAAAAACAATACGCCTGGAAGTTAAAACAATCAAAAATTTGCAATTTCCCTTCGAGACGCTACACGTTTAACGCAGTACGACTCGTTAGGGTAATGCAATTATGGCGGTTTTCACTTGGGTAAAATACAGATCTTACTTCATACCTCACCCCGTCCTGTGGGACACCCCTCTCAGGTGGATACGGAGAGGGGTAGGAGGTGAGGTCTAATTTTGTACTCGATTCAACCCAAAAGGGCTATATTTAATCTCCGGGGTAAAATATTGATGTTTTTTATAAGTTGAGTGAGATAGACAAATTTTACGTTATCCCGGAGTGAATTTCGGTAAGATAAAATCTTTGCTGTTTTGCGCGAATATTTTTAATATGCTTCTTTACCGTATTAACAGTAATATAAAGCTTATTAGCAATCTGTTTATAGCTAGATGTAGCTCGGTAAAGGCTCCAAATTTCTGCTTCACGCTGCGTTAAATGGTATTTATTCGCTTCGGATAAAGCTGAATTTTTCAAAGTTTCGTAGCGATTTTCGATTGTGACTAATAAATAAGGTTGCTTAGTTAATTCTAGATTCAACCATCTTACTCTTAATCGAAAGATAGTTGAAGGAGCAATGACAATATCTTCCGACCATATATTTGAATTATCGCAATAAATTTGGTTTTTGAACGATGACCTGCAAAGATTGCGAATTATGGACAGTATGGAATTTTGATTGACATGACATTGCTCGATTTGACTGCAAATATTGTAAGCACTAGCGTTACTATGGACTAATTCGCCAGTTTCAGTTAAAAGTAAAATACCATCTTCAAAATTTTCGATTATTTCCACTAAAAAAGGTAGTTTTTCTAAATCTCTTGTCGTTTCTGGTTGAATTATTGTTGTTATTTCCATAAGTTTACGATTTATATCTTGATAGTTAATAAAGGATATTTTTCATCGCAGCAATTTAATGCGTCACTTATAAACGGCAATGAAACCAAATATTAATTGTAATATTTGTTGATTTTTTAGCTTTATTAGGCTTAATGCTTTTTTATACAGCTTGATGTTAATGTATTTCGGATTTTGGCTTTAAACTCACATCTCTTAAAGCTCTTTTTGAAACTTACAATAAAATAGAGACGTTGCACTGCAACGTCTCTACATGGTTTTCTATGATTACGCTATCGTCATTTAACTAAATTTAACTCCAGACAAACACTTTTGCTTCAAAGGGTCCTAAATCGGTCACAATACCATCATCACCAGATTCTATATCGTAATTAGCCGTCCATTCGTGCCATTTACCCGCAGCAGGGAAGTTAGGAACATGATAACCAGCTAGGAAATTTTCAGAGAAGTTAGTTACAACTACCAGACGAGAACCTTCATCATTCCAGCGGGTGTAAGCTAAAACCTTTGCTTCAGGATTCTCATGAATAAATTCAATGTTTTCCGTATATAAGGCATGATTATTTTTACGCAGGTTAATTAAACCTTTGTAATATTCAAACAAACCTTTATTCAAATCATTTTCTAATAATCCCCACTCAATTTTAGATGATTCTTGAGTCTGGGGTTTGTACTCACCAAATTCCTGTCCCATCCACACCATCGGTACACCAACTGCTGTCATTAATAGCGCTGCTGCAAACTTTAACCTATGAAACGCTTCTTGATCGAAAATTTCGCGATCGCCCAACTCTACCATGATTCGATTGTGGTCGTGGTTGGTGATGTAATTTACAACGTTTGTCGCACCCATGAAGCCTTGACGCTTGCAATCGATGACATCTTTAAGCTGTTCTAAATCGAATTTTTCGCCGCTAATATGTTCTTTTATGCAATGATAGAAACTATCGTGCCAGCAACCATCCATCGGACCATCGACGTTGGTAATACTTGTAGTTTCGGGGATGTGTTCGGCAATATTATAAAAAGGTTTGGCTCCAGCGGTATTTTTAGCTTCATTTACGATCCAGTGCATGAAATCATAGTTAGCAATTTGTCGCGCTGCATCGTAACGAATACCGTCAATATGATACTCTTGAATCCAAAAACGTATTGTATCGCCGACAAATTTTCGTGCTGGATAAGTATCTAAATTCTCATCATATTTTTCGTAATTAAATTCTGGTCCCCAGTTATTATCGGGGTCGCGGGGTTCGTGGTGGTACCAGTAATCGTGGTCGATTTGCGTTAAAGGGGCTGATGATTCTGAATGGTTAAAAATACCATCCATAAAAACACGAATTCCCTTTCCATGACATTCATCAATTAACTTTTTTAAATCCGCCGTTTCACCATAGCTGGTCTCAGTTGCAAAGAAATGACGCGGATTATATCCCCAACTGTAATCACCGGGATATTCTTTAATTGGCATCAATTCGATCGCATTGATTCCTAAATCTACTAAATAATCTAATTTTTCAACAACGTGTTGATATTTTCCTCGCTTATATTTGTCGTCTTCTCCACCAGAGAAGTCTGCAACGTGTAACTCGTAAATGACTAATTCATTATCTGCTGGTAGAGGTTTGTCGTCATTTTGCCAAACATAAGTATCGAGAACTTTTTGCCCATCTTTAATACGAACAATTGCATTTTCATAACCACCCAATGCATCAATATTAGTTGCATAAGGGTCAGTTACTTCTACCCATTCATTTTCTTCAAAGAACCAAGATTTAGTACGTACTTTAAACTTATATTTGTAAGTATCGTCTTCTAAATCTACTTTTACGCGAAAATAACCATCTTCACCTTTTTCCATAGCAATTGGTTCCCAATTAGAAAAAGAACCAAGTAAAGCTGCTTCTTCGTTATAAGGAGCAAAAAGATTAAATTCAATGGGCTTTGCCATATATTTGTTGAAAACCAAAAAAGTATAGAACCAGGTTTAGGCAATAAACATACCCTGCTCTTACTACTTTTAGCTAATAGTTCCTATCTAAATAGCAATCGGCAGTTATCGAATAAGAAGTATTGTTTAATTACTCGCACCATACAGTTATTTTGTGCTTTAAGCTTGATAAATAAATCTTTCGGCAGGAATATTTTGAGTAAATTTAACTATTTCTCAGGAAGTATCGTTTAATTTATCGGTCAGAAAGGAAAGACAGTAAAAGGTAATGAGCAATCAAAAACATTAAAGTAATTGCTGAATTGGCAATCCAAAACCCAAACTATAACGAATAGATAAAAATAAGCTAAGTACGACGATATAAAATATAGTAGTTTGGACATCTTCAGCAAAGCAAAATAATTTTTCTTGCCAAAGTCCATAAAGATTGACTATATATAAAGGCAAATCGCTAAATGCGATCGCGAACAAAGAAAACCACATTCCGCAACATAAAATAGGCATCATCCAAGTAGCTGCAATATATCTTTGGTCGTACAGCAGACCAATAATTAGATTGCCAACAGTTACTAATGCAGCTAATATAATCCCAAAGGCTAATAGGTACGTGCTTCGTGAGTTGCAATCTTTTGATATTATTAGCATGATTGAACTTAACAAAGAACAGTTACAAACAATCTTGACCCATGCCGAAAGCACCTATCCTGAAGAATGTTGTGGTGTGATATTTGGTCATATGTATCGCGATCGCAAAACGGTAATTGAAATCATCCCCACCGAAAATGCTTGGAATGGAGATGCAAATAATTTTTCCGATGATGACGTAAATCACGGCAAAAAACGCAGATATACCATATCACCCCAAGAAATGTTTCAATTGCAAAAATCTGCCAGAGAACGCAACTTGAATATAATCGGCATTTTCCATTCCCACCCCGATAATCCAGCCATTCCTTCAGAATTTGACCGTAACTACGCTTGGCAAGAATATTCTTATATCATCGTTTCCGTACAAAAAGGTCAAGCAGGTGACGTTAACAGTTGGGTACTTGACGATGATTCTCAGTTTCAGCAGGAAGAGATCAGGGAGTTATGAGTTAGGAGTTAGGAGTAGCCCTGTTAGGGTGAGCATTTGTACTAACGAATAATAAGGGTTTTAGCCTTGCACCTATTAAAATTTGAAGTCAAAAAGCGATATTTACGCTCAATTTTAGATTTCAAAACAGGGGTTGCAACGTAATAATAAGCTTTTAGCTAGTACTTTATTAGTACACCTTAACAGCCGTAGAGTTAGCACTTAGCAGTTAGGAGTTAGCAGTTATAAAAATGGTTAGTAGTGCGAGCGTCTCGCTCGCTAGCAGTCACCAGCGAGCGAGACGCTCGCACTACAAATATAAATATTTAACCCCATTACTTATCCCCTATATAATCTACAAATATTTAACCCCATTGCTTATCCCCTATATAATCTACAAATATTTAACCCTATTCCCTAATTAATAATTACGAATTACAAAATATCAATTACTAATTATCCCATTATTCGGTAGTATAAAAGGTCTGCTCCTCCAACTCATTCTCGTTATGCTCAATCCCAACTTGGATGAAATCCAATTGACGAAGGACGATTACGAACGCTATTCCCGCCACCTGATTTTACCTGAAGTTGGGTTGGAGGGACAAAAGCGTTTGAAGGCTGCTGCTGTTTTGTGTATTGGTACTGGTGGACTGGGTTCCCCGTTACTGTTATATTTAGCTGCTGCTGGTATCGGACGTATCGGTATTGTTGATTTCGATGTTGTCGATCATTCCAACTTACAACGTCAGGTGATTCACGGTACTTCTTGGGTGGGTAAACCTAAGATTGAATCTGCAAAAAATCGCATTCACGAGATTAACCCCGATTGTCAGGTTGATTTGTACGAAACTCGCATTAGTAGCGAAAATGCCCTCGATATCCTTAAACCTTATGATGTCGTAGTGGATGGTACCGATAACTTCCCGACTCGGTATTTAGTAAACGATGCTTGCGTGTTATTAGATAAACCCAACGTTTACGGTTCGATTTTCCGCTTTGAAGGACAAGCTACGGTATTTAACTACGAAGGTGGTCCAAACTATCGCGATTTATACCCAGAGCCACCACCGCCGGGAATGGTTCCATCTTGTGCTGAGGGTGGGGTTTTAGGCGTTTTGTGCGGAATTATCGGCACTATTCAAGCTACAGAAACGGTAAAAATTATTATCGGACAAGGTAGAACCCTCAGCGGACGTTTGATGTTATACAATGCTCTTGATATGAGTTTCCGGGAATTAAAATTACGTCCTAATCCTGTGCGTCCGGTGATCGAAAAACTGATAGACTACGAACAGTTCTGCGGTATTCCTCAAGCAAAAGCACAAGAGGCTCAACAGCAAATGGATATTCCAGAGATGACTGTCAAGGATTTGAAACAATTAATTGATAGCGGTGCAGAAGACTTTGTACTGCTAGATGTTCGCAATCCCCATGAATACGAAATTGCTAAAATTCCCGGCTCCATTTTAGTACCTTTATCGGAAATCGAAAACGGTCCTGGTGTTGAAAAAGTTAAAGAAATGCTCAACGGTCATCGTCTCATAGCTCATTGTAAAATGGGCGGACGTTCCGCAAAAGCTTTAGGAATTCTCAAACAAGCGGGAATTGAAGGTACCAACGTTAAAGGTGGTATTAACGCTTGGAGTAAAGAAGTCGATTCTTCAGTTCCAACTTATTAAATAGTTAGGAGTGAGGAGTGAGGAGTTGAGAATTAGGAATAATGTAAGTTGTAAATAGAACATCTGTATATCAAGCGAGCAAGATGCTCGCACTACAAATTAAAATCCGCAGGGATGCTTCTGTTAAAAAAGAGGAAGATTATTTACTTAAATGATTTACTCAATTCTATCTTACATAAAGTTTTTAACTCCTAACTCCTCACTCCTAACTCCTCACTCCTAACTTATATCCCAACTCAAAAGAATGGCTTTAAAGTTAGAAAACGTCGTACCTTGGGGACGCTGCTTAGAAGAGTACGTTAAGATGTTCGATCTAACGTCAGACGATCTCAAATTAAATATAGTTGATTGTGGTGGGGGACCTGCGAGTTTCAACTTCGAGATGACGCAACTCGGTGGTAAAGTTATATCTTGCGACCCTATTTATCAGTTTACCGTTGAAGAAATTCAAAGTCGCATTCAACAAGTTTATTCCCAGATAATTGAAGCACAAAAAGCAACTTTAGAAAATTTTGTTTGGCAAGATATTGCTTCTCCCGATGAACTAGGGAAAGTAAGAATGGCTGCAATGAATAAGTTTCTTGCTGACTTCCCACAAGGTATTTCACAAAAACGCTATGTTAAATCGGAATTACCAAATCTTCCCTTCACCGAGGGTAAATTTGATTTAGCGTTATGCTCTCATTTTTTGTTTATCTATTCCAATATATTGTCAGCAGATTTTCACGTCTCCTCAATTGTGGAAATGCGACGAGTTGCTTCGGAAGTGCGAGTTTTTCCCGTAATAACTCAATTCAGCGGTGAAACTTCTCCCCATCTCGAACCTGTAATTAATCAATTAACCGATCGCGGTTTCCAAGTTGAAGTGAGGAAAGTTGATTACGAATTTCAAAAAGGTGGTAATCAGATGTTGTGGGTAAGGTAATTATTGATTTGGTTGCTTTTTAGGAGTTGATTATTTAGAAAATTACTATAAATGGGCGCACCTATTGTCATTATATTTTTATAGTATCATGATTTTTGTTTAATTAAAAGTGCGCTTTTTAAAAAGAATTTTGTCATCAAAAGCCCCCCTTTTTAAGGGGGGTTGGGGGGATCTAATCTACGGCTCACATTACTAATTCCTATATTATTTATCTAACTGTAATTCGCACTGTTGAAAAATATAATTAATAGCAGCAAACAATTTTTCTAATTCCTGAATTGTATAGAAAAGCATTTTACCTGGCGGTTGAAACCGCTGCTACACAAGCGAAACCCACCTGTGTGGGTTAAATTAGGCGTATCTTTTTACAGAAATTCTATAACGATAAGATGACAATAATTCCCGGCTTAACAAAGTATTCCTTACTTACAATCCTGTTCACAAAACTAAGATAATCATCCAATTCTTCGTATTTATCTAATTCTTTTTCTTCTTCAACACTAAGAGTAGAGTCTTGTTGCTTATAGATTAACTTCTCAATACGTTGCTGAACCTGACTAGAAGCACGGAATATTGGTATTCCTTCAACTAATTCAATCCGAACTGCATTATCTCAAGGTAAATTATCAGGTAAATAGTGCAGATTAAGAGATAAGTTAACTGTCATAATTATTATTTTAATTTAAATTTCTCGCCATCTCCCTCACCTCCCCTCATAAACCGCGATCGCATGAGGAATCTTCCGTGGGGTATCTATCAATGGTTTCCCATCTACAATTATTCCGGTGCTTCCACCACCATCTAACATTGCACTCGCATTCGCACCAAAACATTTTAATGCATTCCTAGCATCTACCTGACGAGCGTAATTACTCGAATAGAATATAACTGTTTCATTTAAATTATCGCCGTTATCGTCCCGTACTCCTACAAAGGTTCTGGGTAAGTACTTTGTCGCAGCTTTATTCGCGTTTGCATCAAGTGCGCCGACTACTTCCGGAAAACGTCGAAATGATGCTGTAGTATAGGATTGGATGCTGGCAGTTCCAGCTTGAGGATTGAACGAAAACGTGCGGATTTCTCCCGGATATTCGTTAGCGATGCCGTAACCGTAGGTAATGATTTGATCGCGTGCTTTTAAACCAAAGGCAATTCCTGTAGGGTCTTGTTTGGTAGAAAAAAATGTCCCGTTAATTACAACTCTAGCTTTTCCAGTTGATGTATTATTACTAGCTGCATCTTGCCAAAATTGAGAAAGCGATTTTTTGCTGACTCGACTCGCAGGAATTTTGAAAACAGTACCAGTTAAATTTACTATTTTTGCTTTTGTAGCTTGAATTACAGTTATATATTGTTTTTTGATAGTTTGGCGATTATTGTAGTAAACTGTTATCCCAGTAGCTTTTATAATTGGTTGAAACCCGCAAGTTGCCGGTATCGCTTTTATCGGATAATCTGTACTGGTAAAAATCAAGTTAATTGCAATGCTTGAAACAAATATTTTCTGGATGATTACTTTCTTAAATAGTTTATTCACGATTAATAAGTAAAAATAACGAAACTCTTTGTCAGCAAGTTAAGTCTTTTGTGCAAAGAAGTCAAAACAATTAGCAGTTATTAATACGCGAAAGATTCCGGTTACTCAGTCCATAAGCTGGAAAATATGACAAATTGTATCTAAAACGTGTAATTTTGTACGTTTGGGAACCAAATGTGTCAATTAATATCTTTTTGCGGATTTCCCAGTTTAAGAACAAATTCTGAATCTTATCTATCTATAGGGGAATATCCAGTTAAGGTTTTATTATGGATGCCGCTTCTAAGCATTTTTGCTGCATTCAGGTTAAATGGCGACAATTACAGAAATCGTCACAAATATTTTTGGTAAATCCAATCACATCCCAACACAGTACAAGGCGAACCGAGGTTCTATAAATAATGTTAAGCGTATCAGTTAATAATTCTCAACAAACCCAGCAACTGAATGATTCCCAAGCCTGGAAGATTATAGAAACAAGTTTTAATCCGCAGGAATTACATCATAAAGAAACAGTTTTTACGCTTGGTAATGGTTATTTAGGAGTACGGGGTAGTTTTGAAGAAGGATACACTCACGACCATGCGGGTACGATTATTAATGGTGTCTACGATGATGTAGCGATCGCCGCAACTGAAATTGTAAACTGTCCCAACTGGCTACCTTTGAGTATAAAAATAGCTGGTGAAACTTTTCGGATGGATAGCGGTGAGATACTCGAATACAAGCGTCAATTAGATATGCGTTTGGGTATCGTTAGTCGTGATGTTCGCTGGCGATCGCCTTCGGGACACCAGATCGAATTACACTTTGAGCGGTTTGTTTCTTTAGCTAGTCAGCACTTTTTAGCGGTGCGCTGCGAAATTACTTCTCTAGATTTTGCAGGTGAAGTTGAAGTTACCGCTGGCTTTGAAGCCGAACCCCACACCTTGGGAATTGAACATTGGCAAACTCTCAAAGCAGGTGGTACGGATAAAATCATTTGGCTGCACAGTAAAACTTTGCACTCAGAAATTGAATTAGGTATGGCTGCAAAGTTGGTGGTAGAAAATGAAGCCGATACTTTTGCGCGTGAAGTTGAATGCAGTTCGGAACTGACAAGAAAATTCCAGATCGAGCCGGGAGAAACCGTAAGTCTGGAAAAGATAGTCGCAGTTTACACCTCGCGAGAAACATCGACTCCAGCGGAAATCGCCTTAATTGACTTGGTGGAAGCACCCAGTTACAGCACCTTACTCGCAACTCATATTGCAGCATGGGAACGAGTATGGCGAACTAGCGATGTGATTATTGAAGGTGACGAAAAAGCCCAGTTGAGCGTGCGTTACAATATCTTCCAAATTCTCGCTGCAACTCCGCGTCACAATGATAAAGTCAGCATTCCTCCCAAAACTCTATCCGGTTTTGAATATCGCGGACACATCTTTTGGGATACAGAAATATTTATCCTGCCCTTACTTACCTTTACTCAACCAGCATTAGCTCGTAATTTGCTCAACTACCGCTACCATACCTTACCCGGAGCCAGACGCAAAGCCCAGCAACTAGGGTACAAAGGAGCAATGTTTGCTTGGGAAAGTGCCATCACGGGGGACGAAGTAACTCCTCAATGGGTACACGATCCCAACGGTAAATTAGTCCGTATCTGGTGTGGGGAGCTAGAAATTCATATCAATGCAGATATTGCCTATGCTAGTTGGAACTATTGGCAGCATACCGGCGATAATCAATGGATGAGCGACTATGGTGCAGAAATAATTTTAGATACCGCTGTTTTCTGGGAAAGTCGGGTTACATGGAACGAACAGCGTCAAAGTTACGATATTCTTAATGTTATTGGACCTGATGAGAATCACGAGCAGGTTGATAACAATGCCTTTACTAATGTGATGGTGCGGTGGCACTTACAGACTGTTGGGGCGGTATGGGAATGGTTAACAGCAAATTATCCCCAAAAAGCCGCACAATTAGCAGTGAAGCTAAATATAGTTCCTCAAAGATTGGAAAATTTTGCTTTTATTGCTAACAATATCTACTTAAATCACGACCTAAAAACAGGTTTAATCGAACAATTTGATGGCTTCTTCAATTTAGAATACGTCAACTTAGACCATTACGAACCGCGTAGTAAATCAATGCAGGGGATTTTGGGAGTTGAAGAAACCCAAGCTACACAAATTCTTAAACAGCCAGATGTATTAATGCTGTTTTATTTGATGCGCGATCAGTTTGATTTGAAAACCATTGCTAAAAATTGGGATTATTATACACCCCGTACCGACCACGTTTATGGTTCCTCCTTGGGCCCGGCAATCAACGCTATCATAGCTTGCGACTTGAATCAAACCACCGAAGCCTATACCCACTTTATGCGTGCTGCACTAGTAGATTTAGATAACGTGCGCGGTAATGCAACTCAGGGAATTCACTCAGCTAGTGCCGGTGGAGTATGGCAAGCAGTAGTCTTCGGATTTGCAGGAATTAGAATTACAGAAAACGGCATTACTACTAATCCCAACCTTCCTTCGCATTGGAAGCGGTTGAAATTCCGTTTGAAATGGCAAAATCAATGGTATCAAGTTGATTTGAATGCTAACCAAGCAGATGAAAGTATACAAAGTGAAGGTATTCCGCTTTCCCCTATTACTCCGATTTCTCCTTCATCTCAAACCGCTTCTGAAGTTTCCACTTCCATAGAAGGAATTATCTTCGACTTAGACGGAGTAATTACTGATACTTCAGAATTCCATTACTTAGCCTGGAAAAAACTAGCAGATGAAGAGGGAATTCCCTTCGACAGAGAAGCCAACGAAGGCTTACGGGGTATACCGCGCAGAGAATCATTGATGGGTATTTTAAACGGTCATCCCGCCACTGAATCACAAATTCAGGAGATGATGGAACGTAAAAATAATTACTACGTGGAACTAATGCAAAGCATTACACCCAACGACTTGCTTCCCGGAGCAACTGACTTACTCGCACAATTGCAAGCGGCTGGGATTAAGATAGCTTTGGGTTCCTCAAGTAAAAACGCTCGCACGGTCATCGAACGTTTGGGAATAGCCGATAAATTTACGGCGATCGCTGATGGTTATAGCGTAGCTAAATCCAAACCAGCACCGGATTTGTTTTTGTTCGCAGCGGAAAAGCTAGGAGTACCACCTCAAAACTGCATCGTCGTAGAAGACGCAACAGCAGGAATCGAAGCGGGACTTGCAGCGGATATGAAAGTTGTAGGATTAGGTCCCAACGAGCGAGTGGGTAAAGCCCATGTTGTATTACCGAGTTTAGATGGTGTTAGCTGGAAAGATTTACAGCAGCAACTAGCCAATTACGACAAGCAAGTTGGGCAAATCAAAATCAATTGTCAGTGAACATAGCCTTTTTGGTTGAGTGCAATACACTTCGGCACCCCTCTCCTTACCAAGGAGAGGGGATGGGGGTGAGGTTCATTTTGTATTCTATGCAGATGAAAACCGCTATAATTACCAAGTATCAATTACCGATTGTTCATAGGCACTTTTTCTAATCTAGAGGCTGAGGAAAACCCTTGTAGAGACGTAATGTTACGTCTCAAACAAGTTGAAATCACAACTAGAAATTGCATTTACCGACAGCTATAAAAGCAGTCAAAAAATATTTTCTTTGGCTCCTCCGGTGTAAGGCGAAGACTTACTTAATAGGTATTCCCAGGCTGGAGCCTGGGAATGAGAAGTCTACATCAATTCCCTTTAAACAAAGAATTTTAAACAAGAAAAAAGGCATAAAAGGGATTATCCCTAATGCCTTTACCGTGTGAGTGAGAAGACAGGTTGGACGCAACTTGAAACTAGTGATTTCGCATCCAATATTTGTAACTACTTATTAAGCAGAAAAACTTGTAAAAAATTATGAGATTAATTGAATATTAGAATTTGCTCAAAACAATACATCTACTTTCTTCATGGAATGAAAACCACCCTACGAGAGATAATTTATATTGCACTTTTTAATAATTAGTAATTAATATTTTATCTAAAATATTGCGGAATTTGACAAAGCACGAGAAAAATCAACCTGGGAATGACTGAATTACATTTATCTAACGTTGAGTATTATTAGTAGGACTTAGCAAAAAGGCATATTTTCTTGTAGGGTGCTGTGACACTTTGACTAATTTTTAACGTAATACATAGAGGTTGTAGTGTCACGCACCAACCAGGGTCTTGTAACAATTGCGTAAGTCCTGACTAGATATCTGCTCTGATAAAAAGAGGCGCGGCTGCGCCGCACCTCCCTAGTTAGACTAATTCAATTAGAACTTGAATGTAGTACGTACTGTACCAACGTAAACGGTGTCGTTAGCGTTGTTATGCTCTGGGTTGAAGATAACCAACAAGCCAGGAGTAACTTCGATTCTGTCGTTCATCTTGATCTTGTAAAGACCTTCCAAGTGGTAGGAAGTACCATTGGTATCTTCTCTGAAAGTTCCGCTACCACCAGTTACTTTAGGAGGCTGACCGAAGATTAGACCCAAGGTGTTACCCTCAGCACCAAAGTCCTTGATACCTAAAGTAGCAGCCCAGTAGTTGATGTCTGCGCTATTAGTACTATTCTTTTCGTCAGCGTTAGCGAAACCGTACCAACCAGAAAGAGTAGTCTTGGTGTTGAGTTGGTAGCTAGCCATTGCACTGTAGTAGTTAGCGCTAGTAGAAACGTTACCAAAAGGCTTGTTAGCATTACCAGAACCTGTACTACCAATTATGCTGTCAACCGCATTTTTGCTATTGCTGTCAAGGAACTGGGCTTTGTTAGCGTTAGCGTAAGCTAAACCAAGGCTGAGCTTCTTGCTAGGCTTGAATTCAACTTGACCGAAGAAGGTCTCGTCACCCTCAAAAATACCTGTAGCAGGGTTGTTAGAGTTTTTAGCACTAACATAAGCCGCAGTTAAGCCGAAAGGAGTATTTTTGTCACCGTAAGTAGCGGTAACAGCACTTTGACCGTTAGCTACACGGTAGATAGGGTTGAAACGTCCATAACGAGAGATAGCACCAGAACCACTGCTCTGAAATATAGGGTTAAAGGTGTTGGTGTTATCCTGCATTTCAGCACCGATAGCATCAACTTTAATGGTGAGCTTGTCGCTAGGTTTGAAGGAGTAGTATAACTTGTCTACTTCAACTGCGTTTTTGTTGTCACCTTCAAAGCCCAGACGGGTCATGTTAGTACCAGTGAGGCCAGATCCTGTCGAAGTAATATTGTTAGCTTGCAAACGCAAAGCCAACTCATCCTTACCGTTGAAACTGCTGGAGAGAGTTAAGCGAACGCGATCGCTAAGAGTTGTCTTAGCGTTGTCTCCATTGTTTTTCTCTGCTCCACCGAAATCTTTTCCACCGAAAACATCAGAAACAGCGAAGATTGCTTCACCTTTCAACTTAGTGGTGGTAGAGAACTGGTTAGACTCCAATTCGCCGGTGCGATATTCTAGAGCATCAACTGAACCGCGTAGAGCAGCCAATTCATCTCCAAACTCTTGACGTAGCTTGTCAACGGTAGCCATATCTTCAGTAGATACGTTGCCATTACCGCTAGCTGCGATTAACTGGGTCATGCGCTCTAAACAAGCGTTTAAACCAGCAGCAAATTCATAACGAGTTAAAGCGCGGCTTCCCTTGAAAGTTCCATCAGGATAACCAGCGATACAGCCGTAACGTTCAACCAAGGATTGAACAGCTTGGAAAGCCCAGTCAGAAGGCTGTACATCAGACAACTGAGAAACGGAAGTTACTTGAGCTAATTCATCAACAGAATTAACTTTTTCTTCAGCAGCAAAAGCACCGTTGGAAACGAAAAATGTTGCAGCAAGAACGATTGGACTTAGCTTCAATACGTTGAACAAAAGCTTAGCCATGCTAATTTGTCTCCTCACACTATTGGGATTTGGGAAATTTTTCTGCGGTATGGATGAGTGTTTCAACTCTTTAATACAAACTTTCTCGATTTGTATTTAATTTGCTAGATATCTCACGTCAGGTGTAGCGTCAGTAAGTCATCAAGAAGTCACAAACTTCTCTTGTAACTACTGATACAATAACTTTTACCCAATACAGTATCCACCCCCGATTCTTTTCGACTCTGCCTCCGATTGCTTAATTCAAACCTTCGCTTCTAACTAATCGTAGAGTCATTCACTTCATAAGGATTGACTGTTTATCATTAGGCTTATTCGTTAAATCCCTTCCTTGAGCTATCTGTACTGAATCTATCAGATATCATCTATTTTTGTGTGTATAATTGAGAACATTCAAACAAAAAAAAGAAATATTTTTATATTAGGAAATGGGGCATAGGGGATTGGAGATTGGGCATTGAGTATGAATAATATTTTTGAATCAATAATTAATATACTTAGCTATATATACCTGATTCAGAAATCGGCTATATCTATTATTATGTAATATTTTAATAGGCAATAAAGTAGCCTTGACGAATTATAATTGCCGGATACTAATATCGGATACATTTAAATTACAAAAAATGACTACTACGGTTGCAATCGAAGTTACTGACTTATCAAAAAGTTTCAAAAGTAAACCCGCACTCAAAAACATATTTTGTACTATAAAACAAGGTGAAATGGTTGCTGTTGTTGGTGCTTCTGGTTCGGGGAAATCTACATTATTGCGTCATCTGAATGGCTTACTGTCTGGAGATTCGGGTCGTGTGGCGATTTTTGGTACAGCTTTACAAACCGATGGACGAAATCACTCAAAAATTAGATCTTTAAGAAGTCAGATGGGCTGCATTTTTCAGCAGTTTAATTTGGTAAATCGTCTGAGCGTAATTGAAAACGTTCTGATCGGCAATCTATCGCGATTATCTCTAGTACGTTCGATACTTCACCTATTTACCAAACAAGAAAAATTGCAAGCATTAGCAGCACTAGAACGAGTGGGAATCCTCGAACAAGCTTACAAACGGGCTTCCATGCTATCAGGAGGACAACAACAAAGAGTGGCGATCGCTCGTTGTTTAGTTCAAGGTGCCAAAATCATTCTGGCAGATGAACCCATCGCTTCTTTAGATCCAGAATCTTCCCGTAAGGTGATGGAATTGTTAGTCGAACTAAATCGAGAAAATGGAATTACAGTAGTAACTTCTTTACATCAAATTCAAGTAGTACGTAATTATTTTAATCGTACAATTGCTCTAAGAACTGGTAAAGTAATGTTTGACGGCGCAACTTTAGAACTTAATAACGCCAAACTTCAAGAAATTTATGGTGCAGCAACAGATGAACTTGTGATGAGAGGACATAGTGATATTGCGTAATTTATGTCCTTATTAAGTCTTAATTAAATATTTATCTACTTAGAATAACAATGAAGAGACGTTCTTTTACTAAACGCATTGGTTTGTTTAGATTGGCTTTGACAGGTACCGTATTTCTTGCTGCTTGTAGTTCTCAAAATAATCAAAATAAAGACATAAAGGAAATTAAATTTGGCATCGTTTCTATGGAATCTCAGGCTAATCAAAAACCGGCTTGGGAACCTTTTGTTAAAGAAATGGAAAAACAAGTTGGTATTTCCATTAAGCCTTACTATGTTACTCAATACTCTGGTGTCATAGAAGCAATGGCTGCTGGTGATGTTCAACTAGCTTGGTACGGAGGTAAATCTTATATTGAAGCTGCAAGAAGATCCAACGCTGAAGTATTTGCTCAGACTATTAATCATGATGGAACAACGGGTTACACATCTCACCTGATTGTTAACAAAGATAGTGCGATCGCAGCACAAGCTAAAGCATTAGGAAAAAACAAAGGTGATGAGTATGTAATCAAAAATGCCAAAAACCTCACCTTTGCATTTAACGAACCCAATTCCACTTCTGGTTTTTTAGTTCCCAGTTTCTATATATTTGCTAAAAATAACGTCGATCCGAAAAAAGCATTCAAGCGTTTAATATTTGCAGGTAATCACGAAGCAACAGCATCAGCAGTAGCCAACAATCAAATAGATGTCGCTACAAACAACAGCGAATCTTTATCGCGTTTAGAAGGAATCAACCCAGAAACCCGCAAGAAAATTGAAATAATCTGGACTTCAGTTCTTATTCCCAGCGACCCCATTGCATACCGCAAAGATTTACCAGAAGAGCTTAAAAATAAGATTAAAAATTTCTTCTACAGCTATAAAGACGAAAAAGTTCTTAAACCGTTAAAATGGCAAGGATTTGTCCCCGCAGAAGATAAAACCTGGGATACAATTCGCGTCTTAGAAATTTCTAAAAAGAAGGCAGAAATTGAATCAAATAAAGACTTAAAACCAGGAGAAAAGAAAAAACAACTTGAAGAATTTGACAAGGAAATCAAGGAAATCAAGAAGTAATTTCTAATTCGTAACAACTGGTTCTACTGGTTCCCAGCCAGAGGCTTCAACTGGTTCCCAGTCTCTGGCTGGGAACCGACTTTTTAAAGGCTCTGCCTTTATACAAACACGAGGCAGAGCCTCTAGAAATGTATTACAAGGTAGAACCTTGTAACAAGAGTAGTTAAATAATTAGATAATTAAAATTCTATCCTGAATGAAGCAACACAAATCAAATTTTCAAAATATTAATAATCCTGCTGTAGCAGCAATGTTAGAGCAAGAAGCAAAATTAGTAACTAATACTAGGATTGTATACTTAATTGTAATAATATTAATTCTCTTTCTATCTGCTCTGCAAAGCGAAATAAATTTTTTATTATTTCTTAAACCAGAACGTATTAGTAGAATAGCTAACTATATTCCCCAATACTTTCCACCAGATTTTACTGATTGGAAAACTTATTTAGAAGATACACTTATTACTATATCAATGGGAATTTGGGGAACTTTGTTAGCGGCTATTGCAGCAATTCCGCTGTCAATTTTCGCATCAAATAATATTTTCCCGTCAGTGGTAGTCCAACCAACGCGCCGACTTTTAGATGCGATGCGTGCTATCAATGAATTAGTATTTGCGCTGATATTTATAGTCGCCGTCGGTTTGGGACCGTTTGCGGGTGTATTAGCGTTATTTCTCCATACTGCCGGAACTTTAGGTAAATTATTCTCCGAAACTGTCGAAGCGATCGAACCCGCTCCTGTAGAAGGAATTCGCGCCACTGGTGCAAGTAAAATACAAGAAATAATTTATGGAGTAATTCCTCAAGTTATTCCTTTGTGGACTTCTTTTACCTTGTACCGTTTTGAAGCTAATGTACGTTCTGCTTCAGTATTAGGAATTGTCGGTGCTGGTGGTATTGGTTTTTCTTTATATCAAAGCTTCGGATCTTTTGAATATCAAAAAGTTTGTGCAATTCTGATTATTTTGATAGTAGCGACAAGTCTTATTGATTTAGCTTCTGCAAAGATTAGGAGTTGGTTGGTTTAGAAGCCACACAATTTAGGGTAATACCGCGATCTCCCAATTCAATCGACAGCACTTTGCTCATGCGTTCGACGGCTGCTTTACTGCCCACGTGGAGACCGTATCCTGCGGGTGGACGAACTACCAGTCCACTAGAAATATTCACGATCCGTCCATTGTTATTGAATCGTCGCGTCGCTTTTCGCATACAAAAGAACGCACCTTTCGCATTAAGCCCAAACACTTTATACGAATTTCGGCAACGTTTACTAGGATATCGGGCGGGCCAAACTAGTACTCCGCCACATTGATTTTACGGGGTAATGCGCTCGTAGTGCGAGCTTCTAGCTCGCTCGTTACCAATAGATCGCGGGACGCTCGCACTACGTTAACCCCTCATAACTTATGTGGTGGAATACTAGTAGTCTGTCACACCAACTTTGCGGGGTACCCACGGTTGCGATCGCTGCGCGAATCTGCGCTTACGCAAACGCTCGTTAAAATCATCAAGCTAAAAGCAACCAGCGAGCGGGACGCTCGCACTACCATGACACCTTATAACTTATGTGGCGAAGTAGTAGTCCACCATATTAATTTTGATGGGTCTAGCTAAAAGCAACCAATCGCCTAAAGGGCAACGAAGACGGCGTATCGCACAAAAGGTATAGAGTACAATAAACTCTATACCTTTAAAATTAAGATGCGTTTATCCTGCGTAGCACTGCTACATCTCTACATTTTTAACTTTCTTCCGAATACTCTTCCATCGAAGGACAAGAACAAATAAAATTCCTGTCACCAAAAGCAGCATCAATCCGCCCTACAGCAACCCAGAATTTATGTTCTCGCGTCCACGGAGCCGGGTAAGCGGCTTGTTCGCGGGTGTAAGGATGATTCCATTCACCGATAATTAAACTTTCTGCGGTATGAGGTGCGTTTTTCAAAACATTGTCTTGAGCATCCACTTTACCCGCTTCTATTTCAGCAACTTCCTCGCGGATGGAAATCATCGCATCGCAAAATCGATCTAATTCCTCAAGAGATTCGCTTTCAGTTGGTTCTACCATCACGGTACCTGCTACGGGCCATGATACCGTAGGAGCATGAAAACCGTAATCCATCAAGCGTTTGGCAATATCATCAATTTCAATATTCGCCGTTCTCTTCAATGAACGTAAATCCAAGATGCATTCATGAGCGACTAAACCATTTTTCCCTGCATACAGCACGGGATAGTGTTTTTCTAACCTTTTCGCCATGTAATTAGCGTTAAGAATTGCTACCTTGGTTGCTTGAGTTAAACCTTTTGCACCCATCATAGCGATGTACATCCAGGAAATCGTTAAAATACTGGCGCTTCCCCAAGGAGCAGCGGAAACCGAACCATTTGAGTCAGCAGCTACCGGATTTCCGGGTAAAAACGGCACTAAATGAGCGGCTACACCAATTGGTCCCATACCCGGACCGCCGCCACCGTGGGGAATACAGAAGGTTTTGTGTAAATTCAGATGACACACATCTGCACCAAAATCACCGGGACGACAAATACCAACTTGGGCGTTCATGTTCGCACCGTCCATATAAACTTGTCCCCCGTGAATATGGACAATTTCACAAATTTCTTTGATTCCTTCTTCAAATACGCCGTGAGTTGAAGGATATGTCACCATCAACGCTGCAAGTTGGCTTGCGTGTTTTTGCGTTCTTTCTTTCAAGTCGTTGATATCAATATTACCTTCTGAGTCGCAAGCTACCGTAACAACTTTCATCCCGCACATTACCGCACTTGCCGGGTTTGTCCCGTGAGCAGAAGTCGGAATTAAACAGATATTGCGATGTGCTTCTCCACGGCTTTCGTGATATCTCCGAATTGATAGAAGCCCCGCATATTCGCCTTGAGAACCAGCGTTCGGCTGTAGCGAAATTCCTGCAAAACCCGTGATTTCTCCCAACCATTTCTCAAGTTGTTCAAATAAAAGCGAATAGCCCTGGGTTTGCGATAAAGGAACAAACGGGTGTATTTTGCCAAATTCCGCCCAGCTTACGGGTATCATTTCCGCAGTTGCATTAAGCTTCATCGTACATGAACCCAAAGGAATCATTGATGTAGTTAAGGATAAATCCTTGGCTTCGAGTTTATGTATATAACGCAATAATTCCGTTTCCGAATGGTAGCGGTTGAATACTGGGTGAGTTAGGAAGTCGGTTTTTCTGAGTAATTTTGGATTTTGGATTACCCTACCGGAAGACGCTTTCGCGTCAATAGATTTTAGATTTTCTAACTCTTTCCAAGAGAAAGTTAACTTGTCTCCAAGAGCAAAAATCTCTAATAAATCTTCTACATCTTCCTCTGTGGTAGTTTCATCTAAGGAAATTCCGACGGAATTATCATCAAAAATGCGAAGATTTATTTTCTTATTTTGACAACCTTTTAAAATCTCTTCTTGAGTGCGGTTTCCTAAGTTCACTCGCAGCGTATCGAAGAAATATTCATTTTTAATGCTGTAATCAAGCTGCTTGAGCCCTTCAGCCAACTTCGTAGTTAAAGAATGAATCTTTTGAGCAATCTGCTTAATTCCATCAGGCCCATGATAAACCGCATACATACTAGCCATCACCGCCAATAATACCTGTGCGGTACAAATATTGCTAGTTGCTTTTTCACGTCGGATATGCTGTTCGCGGGTTTGTAATGCTAAACGCAATGCGGGTTTACTTTGAACATCTTTTGATAAACCAACAATCCGTCCGGGAACCTGACGTTTATACTTCTCCTTCGTTGCAAAATATGCCGCATGGGGTCCCCCAAAACCCAACGGAATACCAAAACGTTGAGTACTACCGATCGCGATATCAGCGCCCAATTCTCCCGGTGGAGTTAACAAACTCAAACTCAAAGGGTCAGCCGCAACTGTTACCAAAGCTCCCGATTCATGGGCTTTTTTGATAAAATCGCCATAATCGTAAATCGCACCGTCTGTAGCGGGGTATTGAACAATAGCCCCAAAAATCGATTGAGAAAAATCAAATTCTTCGTGGTTCCCAACAACAATCTTAATTCCCAAAGGTTCTGCCCGTGTCCGCAACACGGCGATTGTTTGGGGATAACATTCTTGAGAAACAAAGAAAGTATCTGCTTTATTTTTGCAAGCACCATAGCTCATACTCATTGCTTCCGCTGCTGCGGTAGCTTCATCAAGCAGTGAAGCATTAGCAATTTCCAAACCCGTTAAATCGATAATTAAAGTTTGGAAATTCAGCAGCGCTTCCAGTCTTCCTTGAGCAATTTCTGGTTGATAAGGAGTATAAGCAGTATACCAACCGGGATTTTCCAAAATATTTCTTTGAATTACCCCTGGAGTAATACTGTCGTAATATCCCATACCGATAAACGAACGAAAAACTTGGTTTTGCTGAGCAATTTCTTTTAACTTTGCTAGCGCAGCATATTCGCTTAAAGCTGACGGTAAATTTAAACTACCCTCAGCGCGAATTGTTCGTGGAACCGCTTTATCAATCAATTCATCCAAGCTATCAAAACCCAAAATCTTCAGCATTTTTGCGACATCATCAGAGCATGGTCCAATATGTCTTTCTGCAAAAGAAATTAACGATTCACTTCCTTCAAGCATTTGCTCATCATTAGACGAGGTACGAGGGGCGTAAATTACCACTAGCTGATTACTCTCTACACGTTACTATTTAATATTTTGCAACAATTCTTTAAATAGTGACCAGTGAACAATTA